>CAYIMZ010000001.1:0-31861 GCA_964364695.1 uncultured Gammaproteobacteria bacterium
CCGCGTTCGTGCAGCAGGCGTACGGCTGGAGCGACGAGCAGTTCATTGAGCGGGTTTTGCGCCCGTTCCTGCTGCAGCAGAAGGTGAAGGCCGCGCTCATAGGCGAGTTCGGCAAGAGCGATGAGGATCTGGAGCAGGAAGCCCTGTCTTTGGTTGTTTTAGCGCGCGAGGAAGGCGCTGATTTTGGCGCGCTTGCGCGCGAGTACAGCTACGACGCAACCACGGCTGGTCAGGGAGGGGATCTCGGGTACTTTGGCCGCGGCGCGCTTGAGCCTGCGCTGGAGCAGGCGATATTCAACATGGAGATCGGCGAGGTGAGCGATCCGGTCAAGTCATCCTACGGCTTCCACGTCATTAAGCTGGAAGACAAGCTGACCGATGAGGATGGGGTCGCGCAAAAAGCCCGGGCCAGGCACATCCTGGTGCGCGGGTTCAATTTTGACGAGTGGGTGGAAAGCCAAAAGCGCGACATCCCGATTTTCCGGCTCGTGCGTTGATTTTCTTCAATTTTTTTGCTATAGTGATAGTACTATGAGAAGCTACAACTTTCAGGTGGTCATTGAGCCGGACGAGGACCGCTGGTTTGCGTACTGTCCCGCGTTGAAAGACCATGCAGCGACTACCTGGGGCTACACGTACGAAGAAGCGCACAAAAACATTCAGGAGGTAGTGCAGATGATTATCCGCGGACTGAAGCGAGACGGTATTTGCATTCCTGAAGGATCAGTGGAAGAGGTGTCTCTCACGAGAGAACCCAAGGTGATGGCGCTGCTCTAGCTGCCTGTTGATGCCATGCCGGTTAACCTAAGCCAGGTACGAGGTTTGACTGCGAGAAAGATTATTCAGGCCCTTCGTCAAGATGGGTTTTATTTATGGGAGCAAGAGGGAAGCCACCAGCAGTACCGACATATGGATGGGAGGGCAGTGACTGTTTCTTTTCATTCCTCGGGTGATACGTTTAAGATAAAAACACTTAAATCAATGATGGAACAGGCTCGATGGGACGAGTCAGATGTGAGGAGTTTGGGGTTGGTAGGGTAACAATACATGCGGTTTTCAAAGATTAGCATCGGATTGATTGCGGTAGTTGTCGCCGCGCTTGCGGGGATTCGTTTCTTTGTGCTTCCAAGAGTTGCGAAAGTCGCACAGGAACCACCTGAAGAGTCATTGCTCTATCAATCTTTTGATCCCAATTTTCAAGCAACGTCCTTTGTGCTTAACGAAGTTTTAGAAGCCAATACGAATGATATTTATTACGGTTACTTATTTTGGCAGGAAGAGGATGGATATTCTTTACCCTTGCGCGGGTACAGTGGGGGTGTTGTCAGCGCGGTTGTCCGCCCGGGCGAAAGCGTTGAAGACATAGTAGCGTTTGTCAATGCGCGGTTGTTGGAGGAGGGATACCAAAAAGACGCGCGCAATACTGATGTCACCGATAACGGGTTTGATACAACCCACCGGTATGGGTACCGTAAGGGTGATACTCTATGCCGTATTTCCACGACAGATACGTTTCACTCGGATATTGAAGTGTTTTGCGGCGCCATTACCGAGCAGGACAGAATGTATCATCAAGAATTTTTTAACACTCTCAATCCGCTCGCGCGTACGGATGCGGTATTTGTGGTTGATATAGTGCATGGTGATTATGCCAGGGGATCCAAAGGGAGCGGGTTCGCGTGGTACGCAAAGAAAGAGAACGGCGTTTGGAGAGAATTGTTTGAGGCGCAGGAAGAATTATTTTGTGACCAGGTGGACGAGTATGCCATTCCCGTTGAGGTGTACCGCAATTGCCTTGTATCAAAAGAGGGCCAGACGCGGTTTTAGAACCTCTGGAGGATCGCGCGTTAATTTTAGGCCTTGATACTGGAGCGGGATACGGGAATCGGACCCGCTTCTCTGGCTTGGGAAGCCAGCGTACTGCCATTGTACTAATCCCGCTCGGCCAATCGTAGGGACGTCACTAATAGTCTGGAGCCACCTCCGGGGATCGAACCCGGGACCTCTGCTTTACGAAAGCATTGCTCTACCAGCTGAGCTAAGGTGGCTCGTCAGAGTCGGGACTTCGGCTTGCGCGTGCTGCTTCCGCAGCCCGCTTCAGCCTTCGCCCGCCTCTTCCTCTCGGATTTTTCCTTAACCTCGCTTCGCTTGGCCCAAGGAAAAATCCGTTTTTATTTAGATTTCAGATAGACACGAATCTATGCTATAATGTAATATGCCGGAGGACATAAGTCAATTCCAGAATTTTCATGGTTGAATTTAAGAATGTCAGCAAAATCTACCCTGGCCAGCAGACGGCCCTGAAAAACGTGAACCTCAAGATTGAGCCGGGCGAGTTTGTGTCCATCGTGGGCCAGAGCGGCACGGGCAAAACCACGCTGGTCCGGCTCATTCTCGCCGAGGAGCCCCCAAGCCGCGGCAGGATTATCATCGGCGGCTGGGACATCACGGACATCCGCCAGCGCGAGATCCCGATTCTTCGCAAGCAGATTGGCGTGGTGTTCCAGGATTTCAAGCTCCTGCCGCGCAAGACCCTGTTTGAGAACGTGGCGTTCGCCCTGGAGGTGGGCGGCGAGGAATGGGACAAGATTCAGGAGATCGTGCCCCAGGTGCTGCGCATCGTGGGCTTGGAGGGCAAGATGAACCGGTTTCCGAACCAGATTTCGGGCGGGGAGCAGCAGCGCGTGGTGGTGGCGCGATCCCTGGCGCACCGGCCCAAGATCCTGGTCGCGGACGAACCCACCGGGAACTTGGATTCCATCAATTCGCGCGACATCATTGAGTTGCTCAAGAAAATTAACGACTTCGGCACCACGGTCATCCTGGTTACGCACAACCGCGAAATCGTCAATGATTTGCACCGGCGGGTGATTACCATGGAGGACGGTATCATCATCAGCGATAGGGAACGCGGCAAGTATTTGTTGTAACCGTCATTATGATTTTTCTTTCTCTATCCAGGATTATAAAATTTTCGCTCCAGAATTTCTGCCGGAACATCTGGCTCTCCATCGTGACCATCACCATCATCGTGTTGACGCTCTTCTCCGTGACGTCGCTCGTGTTCGTGAACGCGGTCATGAACGAGGCCATCGGGCTCGTCAAGTCCAAGGTGGACGTGTCCGTGTACTTCAAGCCGGAGGCGACCGAGGAGCAGATTGCGGCGGTGCAGCAGAGCCTTTTGAACCTGCCGTACGTCACCGCGGTTACGCACGTCACCAAGTCCGAGGCTCTGGCCAAATTGCGGGAGCAGTACAAGGGGAGCCCCCTCATCCTTGAGTCCTTAAAAGAGCTCACGGACAATCCGCTCGGGGACACCCTCATCGTGAACACGGCCGAAACGTCCGACTACCAGAAGGTGATAGACCTTTTGAACGCGACTCCGCAGTTCGCGCTCCTCGTGGATAACCAGAGCTTTGACGACAACAGCTACGTCATAGAAAAGCTTGAGCAGATTTCAGGCCAGCTTGAGCGCATCGGTTTGGGGGTCACGGTGTTCTTCGGGCTCATCTCGCTCCTCGTGATCGTGAACACCATTCGCATCGCCATTTACACGCACCGCGACGAAATCGGCATCATGAAGCTCGTGGGGGCGTCCAACTCGTTCGTGCGCGGCCCGTTCTTGGGCGAGGCCATCCTGTACGCCGCCCTCGGCAGCGCCATCACGTTCAGCCTCGCGTACATGGTGGCCACGTTCTCCGATCCCTACGTGGTGGGGCTGCTCGGGCCTGTGGACTTCACCTTGCTCTCGTACTTGAACCAGCACGTGCTCTACATTTTCGGGGGCGAATTGCTCGGCATTATTGTGATATCAATGTTCGCAACCACCCTTGCGCTCCGGCGGTATATGAGGGTATGATGGGGAGCCGTTATTCGGGGGTCGTCTAATGGTAGGACAGCGGCCTTTGGAGCCGTGAATCGGGGTTCAAATCCCTGCCCCCGAACCAGTGTTTTAAGAGAGCCAAGGAGGCTCTTTTTTGATGTGGGCTTGCTTTTTTTGAAAAATGTGGTATAGTATTTTTACTCGTTCCACAAAACTCCAAACCCGCAGAGAGGCAGTGTATGGCAACGATCATGCTGGTTGACGACAGCCCGGAAGTGAGGAGGACAATCGCGGACTGTGTGCTCGTGGGCATTCCGGGCGATCACAAGCTGCTGGAGGCAGGGAAGGCAACAGATGCCTTTGAGTGCTTGGGGTCCGGCACAGTTGACCTCATCATCACCGAGCTACGGTTCAACCAAGGCGCCATGGACGGCCAGCGGATGATAGACTACATCCGCATCGAGGACTCCAACGTGCCCATCATCGTGGTGGCGAGCGTGGACGACGAGAGCGTCCTATATGAGGTTCGCGGGGCGACACGGGTTTTCTCCAAGCCGTTCCGCATCGCCGAGCTTACGGAGGCGGTTGCGAGCCTGCTGCCTTCTGTCCCAGTCAAGTGAAGCCGGAGGGTGCGGCAAGGGGATGATGTTCTCGGGGCGAGCGTGCATGCAGCGCGCCGCCCCTATTTTTTATGCGCGATGTTGGTGTATACTGTATGCATGAACCAAAAACAAAAACGCATCGCCGAGGTTAAAGCCGCGCACCATAACGCCACTGCCATGGAGCGCTACCACCATGCGGGCAGGGGCTCGTATCTGCGCAACATGGTGTACGGCGCGAACGACGGCATTGTTACCACGTTCGCGGTGGTCGCGGGCGTTGCCGGAGCCAGCCTTGAACCAAAGATCGTGCTGATTCTTGGATTTGCGAATTTAATTGCGGACGGAGTTGCCATGGCAACCGGGAACTTTTTGGGCACGCGGAGCGAAAATGCGCTCCAGGCAAAGGAGCGGGCCATGGAGTCATGGGAAGTGGCCAATGTTCCGGACGAAGAACGCCGCGAGATTCGCGACATCTACCGCACAAAAGGGTTCAAGGGCCAGGATTTGGAGGCCGCGGTCCGCATCATCACGTCCGACAAAAAACTCTGGGTTGATGAGATGATGGTGAACGAGCTCGCTATCATCCCCGGGGAAGAAGAAAATCCCTGGAAGAACGGGCTTGCCACGTTTGTGGCGTTCATTGTTGCTGGCTTATTGCCGCTTCTGCCGTACGTGTTCGGGGTGGAATTCGGCAGCGCATTCGCGACTGCCGTTGGCATGACCGGCGTTGCATTGTTTGCGGTCGGGTCTGCGCGTTCATCGGTCACCAAAGAACATTGGCTTGTTTCGGGCCTTGAGATGCTCGGCGTGGGCGCCATTGCCGCGGTTTCAGCCTATGGGGTAGGGTATTTGCTCCAGGGCCTGGCATAGAAAAAGATTCCCGACACTTTTTTCTCATTTGAAAATCCTGCCATATTGACAAGCAGACTGTTTTTTGGTATGGTGATATCTATTTTGGGCTGAACTGGGATTATACGTATCTTCAGCTCAAAATGGGCATACATCCCTGATCAAAGTCAAGGACAAGCCGGTCTTTGTCAATCCATTTCTCATCGGTATATCACTAGGTCTTAACAGACCAAGGAGGTGTTCCATGCGACTGAATGTCGCAGTGTTCTTCGTGATGGCCGCGCTTCTCGGATGCGCGGATCGCGGTCCGGACAAGGGCAACACGGTCCTGGGTCCGGGCGATGCCGCATACCGGCTCGCCGCGCTCCCGCCCGACAACGCGCTCTTGCGCTTGTCGGATCTCACCGGCCGCAACCTTGAGGGCCGGGTCAAAGTGGATATCTACGCGCGTGAACCGCGCGTGGTTAACGGGGTTACAACTGTTGTTGAGACCCGCGTCGCAACGCGCACCGCGCAAGCGGACGCTCTGTTCGCGTTCTTCGTCTCGTCCATTCCTGCAGACGGAGACGGCAACGGCGTCGTTGACTTTGACGACTTCTTCTTGTTCGCGGACACGTTCGGCTTGCGGGAAGATAGCGAGGAGTTCAATCCCGTCTTTGACATGGACGGGAACGGCGTCGTTGACTTTGACGACTTCTTCAAGTTCGCGGACTTCTTCGGAAAGCGGAGCGCACGAGGCGCGGGCAAGCCCGCAGCAATCACGCCTCCGGTTTCCTACGAAGACGCGCCGCGCGGCAGATTGCCCGAGGCGCTGTTCGCAAGCGCCTGGGCGACCCTGGAGGATGTCTTGCGGGAGATCAACGGACCGCAGCCCGCGGCAAAGTCGCTCCAGACTTCAACGGAGCCGGAGTATCGGTTCCACATAGAGAGCCTAGAGACGCCCCCGGCGTTTGAGCCGTTTGATGTCATCATCACCGGCTCGTTCCCTGCTCACGGGGAGCCACCGAGAGAAATCTCGGTCACGCCCGCGGGCGTGGTTGGCGCCATCACCCAAACCCTGTTCGTGAGCCCCCAGGATACCACGGTTGCCTTTGGCGGCAATGCTACGATCCGCGGCATCCTGACTACGCTGTATGATGGGGTTCCGAGTTTGGTGCAGGCTGTTACGCCTGTGCCGACATCCCGGGACACGGCGCAGAACGCGGACGGTACGCTCCGCGTGACTGCCCTGTTTTCGTACGAAGGCCTCACGGCGAGCCAGATCATCACGGTTCTCGCGCCGCCTCCTCCGCCAGACACCGAACCTCCCGCGATTGCTGTCCAGGTACTGGAAGGCAACACGCGGCTACGGCTGACTGTGTCCGACAACCGCGCTCCCGAGCTCACGGTGACCATTACCGTGGCAGGCGGTACGATTGCGGACCAGGTGTTGCAGGAAGCCGGAACACCGGCTGACTACAACACCGGGCTCGCCTACGACGTGAGTTCACCGTGGCGGACCAGCCCTGTTTCGATCCGGGTCAGCGATGGCCTGAACGAAGCAATCCTGGACACCGCGCTCGCGGCACAGGACGTAACTGCGCCCGTGGTCACTATCGCGGATGGCGGGTCCATAAGCGCGGAGGGGAGGCTTGCACTCTCGTTCATAGCAGACGAGGACCAGTCCGGAGTGGACCGCTCCGGTTCGTCGGTTTCCATCGTCGTGCGTTTCCCGGACGGGAGCGAGACGGCTGGGACGTTCTCCGCGTTGAGCCGGTATGGCACATCCGGAGTCAGCGGGACTGTTGCTTCGTCGTTCGGCTCGCCGAACACGGGCTCCCCGCGCAACGTGGAGATCGTGGTGCAGGTTGCGGACGAGGCTGGCAACACCGGCCAGAGTTCCGTGACCCTCCGCCAGAACACCTACAGCGCACCTCCGCCTCCGGCGCCTCCTCCTCCTGCGCCAGAGCCTGAACCTGAACCCACACCCCCGCCGGTCGCGCCGAGCATCAGCGCGGCAACTGCCAACGGCGTTGCGCCCGGCGGCATTATCATCGTTACTGCCGGGAGCTCAATCGCGCTCTCTGCGAGCTTCTCGGGCACTCCCACGCCGAGCGCGTCCTGGTTGCTCGCAAGCCATGCGGCGAGCGGCGCAACCGCATCAATCACTGCGGCGAGCGGCAACCTGGTGCTGACGGTCACGAACAGCGCGGGCACGGTTACCCGCACGTGGCAGGTCGTCGCATCGGGCGCGCCGTAGTCGCGTCGTTCTTCAATCGGTTCTTCTGTAGAGAAGGGAGGTCATCTGCGTTCGCGCGGTGGCCTCCTCTTTTTTTTGTTCAAAGCGGGAATTGACAGATTCCACAAAAATAGTGTAAACTAGGCTCTTATATATTTTTAGCTTTATTGGTTGCTTTCATAGGCAAGCATAGGCTAGAATAGCATAGCTTGCTTTGGTAGGCATTTATGCGATTCCTTTCCGGAAACAAGCCATATCTGATTCCTTTCTCAATCGCGATTGTATCGTTTTTGGCGGTTTTTGGGGTTATTTCGCAGGCAAACAATGATATCCTGGTTTTGGGCCAGCTGTGGAAAACAGGACTTCCCACCTGGCAGAGCTCCATTTCAGTTGAACCTGGACAGGAGTTCAAGATTACAAGTTTTGCCGGAAACTACTCCGCAGAGGGTGTTGCGGTAACCAACGCCCGCATGGTTGATGAACTGCCGCAGTATACGTCATACGTGGCAGGCTCCGCATTCCAGATTCTTGATAACTCTGGCACCTGGCAGCCTCTGGGCGATGATGGCGCCACGCCGTTCGACGGCGCAGGCCTCGTCGTAACCGCAGACGGGACGCTGTCCGCGCTTGAGTTCGCCAATTACAAATACACGGTAAAGGTTGATGATTTTTTGCCGGCCGGCGCGGCCCAGCTTTCCTGGGGCGGTCCGGTTTTGCATTTTACAGATGCGTCCGGCAGCCAGACCAAGAGCACTATACACAGCACGAGCATCGCAGTCATCAATCTGCCGGCCATCTCATCTTTTTCCGTCAACGCGAACATCTACAAGCTGGGTGATGCCATCACCGCGAGCGCAACAGGGGATGCGGGCAAGATCAGCCACGTTGAAATCGGCTCAATTTCTTTCAACCTTGGAGGCAGCGGACCAAACTATTCCGGAACGTATGCCGTGCAGGCGGGAGACAGCGTCACCGGAATCCCGCGCGTGTTTTTTGACAATGGTTCAGGAACAGGATCATACCGAGATGCCGCATCATCGGTTGTTATTGACGGGGTCGTTCCGCCTGCTCCGTCTAATTTGGCGGCGAGCGTAAACTCCGGCACATTGGTGGCGACGTTGACCTGGGACGCCTCCAGCCCGGAAACAGATGTTACGCAGTACAACATCTACTCGGACAACGGATCAGGAACCATTGATTACAATACCCCGTTTGCCACGGTTGCGGCTAACGCGAGCGCTTCATATTCCTATGATACCGCGGCGCTTACGGCTGACTCTTTGTACAAGTTCGTGGTGCGCTCGCAGGACGCGGCCGGCAACATTGAGCAGAATACGAGCGCCGCAAGCGCGGCAACGGACTTTACCGCGCCCGCGCCGCCGGACTCTTTGTCCCGGCCCACCACGTCCACGGATACCGTGGTCAAGTTCGGGGCGGCAAACCCATTGCAGTTTACCTGGGCATCCTCGCCATCCGCTGATGTGGCGCGCTACCGCGTGGAGGTGGACGATAATTCCGACTTCAGCTCCATAATCGCATCCTTGGAAACCGCGAATGCGGTTCCAACGCTTTCCGCGACTTCAGCCCAAGTAACGCTTCCGGACGGCTCGTACTCCTGGCGCGTCCGTGCGATTGATGACGCTGAAAATGTTTCAACGCCCCAGACTGCTCCGAATAATGCCTTTGAAATTGACACCGCGAACCCTAACTCCATCACGTTTGGCGCTCCGGCTTCAGGCAACCACATTGCGGGCAACTTTATGGCAACCGGAACCGCATCAGACGCGGGCACACACATGAATGTGAGCGGCTCAACCAACGGGCTCGCAAAGGTTGAGGTGTTTTTGCAGGATTTTACGGCCAATCCAAAGCTGTACTGGAACGGTTCGGCCTGGGTGGCCACGGTCACCTGGATTACCGCGTCCACCGCGGATAATTTCGCACACTGGAGCTACAACTTCACGCCGACCATCACAGACGGCAACGCGTACTTTAGCGGAAGCCGCGTTACGGACCAGGCAGGAAACACTCTGGACAGCGCCCTGGTTTCGCTTACGGGCAACACGTCAACCCCGAACGTGAATATCACTGCTCCTGCCAACGGCTCGTACCAGGCAGGCACTGTTGCTGTGGCTGGCACGTCAAGCGATCCGGGCGGCACAACCGTCTCTGATGTGTCTGTTTCCATCCAGCGGAGTTTAGATTCCCAGTATTGGAACGGTTCAGCCTGGGTTGGCGCAATTGCCTGGAACACGGCATCAACGAGCGACAGCTTTGCAAACTGGACGTATAACTTTACTCCGGATTTCTCTGCTGCCGAAGGCACGGTATATACCATTACTGCCCGCGCAACGGACGGCGTGTTTGGCACGCCGAACATTGGCACTTCTGCGGCAATAACCACCATCAAGGATACCACTGCCCCGACAGTTGCCATTACGAGTCCGTTGGCCGCAAACTCTCCGTTCAGCGCAGCCGCGTGGGATGGGGCCAACCCGATTAGCGGAACCGCGTCAGACGCGCTTGCCGGCGTTGCTTCGGTGCAGGTAGCTATCCAGGATTCAGGCGGAAACTACTGGAACGGAGCAGCGTGGGCAGCGGGCGCAACCTGGCTTAGCGCCACTTCATTGGATGGATTTGCAACTTGGAAGTATATCAATGCGGGTTCTGATTTCATTCCGAATAAAGATGATTCATTTACCGTATACGCGCGCGCAACGGACAATGGCATTGATACGCCGAACACCAGCGCTCCGGCGAGCCAGGCCGTGACCTACGATACCACTGCGCCGGTGGTTGCGAACGCGGTGGTCACGAACTCAACCGTAAGCAACATCACCACCTTTGTCAAAAACGGGGATGTGTTCATCTTGTCCGCGGACATCACTGATTTGCTGCAGGCTGGCATGACTGTCGCGAGCATTACCGCGGACATTTCCGCAATCACCGGAAACGGCGGCGATACTGCCGTGGCGCCGACATCTTACAATACTACGACCGGGGAAGCGGTCTGGAACTTTGCCACTGCCGCAGGCACCGGAAACGGGAACCTTACAGTGAGCATTACGGCAACTGATCCGGCGGGCAATGCCGCGCTTTTCACGAACAACGCCATCATAGTCGCGGACAACACAGCTCCGGCGGTTCCCGCCGCAACCCTTACTGTCCCTTCGGCCGCAGGAATCGCGTGGGCCGGAGGCTCAAGCCAGACTGTCACCTGGAACAATGGAGCAATCACGGACGCAAACCTTGCGGCAAATCCGATCAAGTTGGAATATTCACCTGACATCGTTAACTGGACCATGATCGCTTCTGGTGAAGCAAATGACGGGTCATTTAACTGGATAGTTCCGTCAATTGATTCAAACACAGTTCAGGTACATATTGTCGCAATTGATGAAGTAGGCAACAAGTCAGATGATTTTTCTGACAATCAGTTCACCATTGACTCAACGCCGCCAACTGTTCCGGTAAACACCTTAGTAAGCCCGAACGGAGGCGAAGCGTGGAAGCAGGGGACTGTGCAGAACATCACGTGGGACAATGCGGCAATCACGGACAACTTTAACCTGGCGTCAAACCCGGTTACCTTGGAGTACTCAACTGACGGCGCCAACTGGAATAGTATTGCATCAGGCGAAGCAAATGACGGCGCCTATGCCTGGACCTTGCCGGTGATTGATTTCACCACGGTCAAGGTACACATCACCGCGGCTGACCAGGCGGGCAACGCCGCAACAGACGTTTCTGACGCAAACTTCGCAATCGGCCTGCCTCCGGTGGTCGTGCAAGCGCGCGCCGTAAGCGACACCGTGGTTGAGGTTGAGTGGAACAAGTCCCTCTCTTCTGCGGGCGCGTTTGCCAACTACACGGCTACGGGCATCACTGCGACTGCCGCGGCAGTCAACGGCGGCAACGACAAGATTGTGAACCTCACCGTGAACTCGCTCGCTAACACCGGCTTTACCGCTGCTGACTTCGCGGTTGCGCTGAATACAGCCACAGACACGTTCAACTTTCAGAACGAAGCTGTTGCGGGCCAGAACATCATTGATAAGCAGCTGCCGGTCACGAACATTGCCGGCTCATACCCCGCGAACGACCAGCTGATTGTTGATTACTCGCCCCGCATCCGTGTTGCGATCAGCGAGGCTCCGGATTTGGGCTTAACCGTATTCAAGTATGATGGCGGCGTACAGTCCTTGACCTATAATGCGGGCATGCTGGAATTCAATGTTGCAGCAACACTCGTCCCTGGCCAGCACTCCATCACCCTTGACCTGGTTGATGCTGCGGCTAACACCGAAGCCACCCGGACCTGGAACTTCTGGATTGACCAGCTCAAGATGAGTGTCACGACAAACCCGATTTCCTACACCTTCAACGGCAATACTTTTGATGAGACCGACGGCGCCGAGCAGCAGACCGTGTCTGTTGAATCCTGGGGCGCGGGGTACACCATTTACGCGCGCTTTAACCCTGATTTCGGGGACGGAGCAGGCAACTTCATTACTGATGTTGATATCAAGCAGCAGGAGCAAGGCTGGGCAAGCAAGATTGACCTGAACGGAACCAACCTGGTTTCAGTTGTTACCGTCGCAAAGCCGGGAACTCCGTACGGGGCTTCCCAGCTTGATACGTATACGTTTGACGTAGCCGCCACGATTCCGGGCATTAGCCAGGCAGCGGGCGATTACTCGGGCACGCTTGAATTTATTGTGATTCCCGAATATTAATGCTTCCAAGCGAGAGTGCAGGCGATTGCCCGTTCCGCGGGCAGCCGCTTGTTCTCTCGGACTAGCATCAGAGAACAAGTTAACAAGCCATTACCCACAACGCTATAATGGAGCTCGCATGCCCCCTCAAGGGGCTTCGCACAGCCCGCCGGATATTTCGGTTGGTTGAGCCCGAGCCCCTTCTCTCACAAAAGAGGAGGGGTGAGCCGCTCCGAAGGTCGAATTGTAGCGGAGTAATGGGAATATAAGGAGAAATGATATGAATAAGCTTATTGCTTCCTTGGCAGCGTTCACGCTGGTAGCGGTTAACGTTATCGGCCCGGTGAATGCTGCAGGTGTTGCCACCTCGGTGACTTCCGGCGACCGCCAGACCTTCACTGTGGTATTGCCGGCAAGCGTTGATCTTGAAGCAGCTGATGTTATCACGCTCAAGATTACGACTGCTGCAAACGGCAACGCGGTTAACCTTTCAGGCAATGCCGTGACGAGCGCGCAGCTCGGCGCTGGCACGACTGAAACATTGACCAATGACGGTGACGCAAACGGCGTAATCGTCTTGACAATTATTGACGACGAGGCGGCTAATGCGGACCTTAGCTTTACGCTGACCTCCGCTCTAGCAAACGACGCCGCGTACGTGGTCTCGTATTCGGACACGGACTCAAACTTCAGCGCCGCGCTCATCAACTTCGGGACCGCAAACCAGGTTCCTGTGACCGCAACTGTTGTTCCGATCCTCACCATGTCCCTCGCGAACGGCACGGACGGCAACCAGACCATCGCGTTTGGCCAGCTCACTCCGGGTACGTTCAGCGAAGATGACATCAACGTGAACTACGCAACCAACGGCGTTGGCGGCGTGACCGTTACCATGGCCTCAACCGGCCTTGCGACAGACGTTGATAACGACAATAGCCGCGACAATGCAAACGACCGCGAAATCGGTGCGAACAGCATTGCAGCGACCACGGACACTGCTGCGACTGACTACTACAAAGTGTCAACCGCAGGCGGTACTGGCGCAGTTGCGTTTGATGCAGTTGACAACGTGATCACCAACGCTGCGGGCCGCTACGTGGCTGCTTCGCAGAACGTGGTGACTGCAACCGGGCCGGTATCAAGCGCCCAGGCGGTGACTGTTGGCGTGCAGGTTACGAACACCACAGAGGCAGGTGACTACGAAGACACCTTGACCTTCACCCTGACTCCAACCTTCTAACGTATTACGTTAGGTCCCAGATCAAGTCTGGGATGACGCAGTAGCGTCAGTTGTTGCCAGTGACCCTGCCTTTCTTCGGAAGGGCAGGGGACTCTGGCAGAAATCCACACGTACCTTGCCAAAAAATATAAAATATGCTATAGTTTTAGGTATTAATCAAAAAATTAAGAGATATTATGCAATTTTTCTCTAGTATTAGCAAAATTATCGCATATTTGGCGATTTCTGCAGTATTAGCAACAGCAGGGATTTCTGTTCTGACAGCTCCTGCGCATGCTGCCAATATTACGGTTTCCCCGCCCAAGTTTGAGTTTGACGCAGTTGAAAAAGGCGGCCGCATAACCGGCACCATCACTATCACTAACGGCGATGCCGAACCCTTAGTGTTGATTCCATCTGTTGCGGACTTCACGGCGCAGGGCGAAGCCGGAAAACCGGCATTTATTGAGGGCGATGATACGAGCGCGTTCTCGCTTTCATCCTGGATTACGCTTCCCGCAGAAGCCATTACCGTGCCCGCGAACGAAAAACTGGAAGTCCCGTTTAGCGTGACTGTGCCGGAAAACGCGGAAGCGGGCGGCCACTTTGGCACCATTTTCTTTTCACCGGTTGTCCAGGCCGAAGGAAACATTGCGGTCCAGCAGAAAGTCGGCGTGCTCTTGCTCGTGCGCGTGAGCGGCGAGGTTCGCGAGACCGGAGAAGTGTCTATTTTCAAAAGCTACCCCGCGGATATTGATGCGGAAACAGTCCACGAAGCAAAGTCACGGTTATTCTTTTCTGAATTTCCGGTAACACTCGCGGTCCGTTTCACCAATACCGGAAACGTGCACATAAAACCGGTCGGCACCATCACTTTGAAAAATACTTTCGGGAACGAGCTCGCGAGAGTGGGCGAAGAGACTACGGTCACGGATAACGGCGCCATCACCGGCTCAAAGCTCGTTGACTATTTGCCGGTGAATGACCGGCAGGGCAACGTGCTTCCGAACTCGTCCCGCGTGTTCCTCTCCTCGTGGCAAGGGTACGGTTCCCTCGTGCTCAACGAGCAGGGCGATCGCGAGATTGATTGGCGCGGAACCGGATTCGGCCGCTACACCGCAACACTCTCCCTTTCGTACGGCGACACTACGCTTCCGGCGCAAACCATTCACTTCTGGATTATTCCCTGGATGATCATCCTGCCGTCACTGGCCGGGCTCATCATCCTCATCCTCCTGATTCTGTTTTGGCGCAAATACTCCCGCGAACGGCTCAAGCAGCAACTGCGCGAGGAACTGGAAGCGGAGCAGAACATAAGCAATGATCCAATTGACCACGAATACACTTAAGCAAGATTATGAAACTGTCAAGCCTTAAATTCAGCATTGTAATTGTAGCTGCCATTGCAGCGGGTTTGATGGTGGGTTCAACGCGCGCCGCGAACCTTGCGAGCGTTTCTATCGCGCTTTCCAACCACAAGCCTTCGCAGACCGGCGTGACAGAGACCATCTCCTTTAAGCCGGTTACGGGCATTGCGGCGCCCGGGGATTTGAAAATCACCTGGCCGGCGGGCTTTGACCTTACGAACGTGATTGCCTCCGCGGACGTTACCGTAAACGGGGGCGGCGTTACCTGGGATGGGGTGGTAAACGGAAATTTGGCGAGCGCAACGCGCGTGCTTACGCTCGGCTGGTCGAGCGGAAGCCTGACCCCAGGCTCAACCGTCACGGTCACAGTTGGCTTTACCAAGAATCCGACAATCGCGGGAAACTATGATGTGGTCATCCAGACCGGGACGGACGGATTTAGCACGGCTACTGACTCGCGCACCGTGCCCGTGGTGATTGTTGATGGCGGCGTTGCCGTGACTGCCGCGGTTCCGTATCCCGAAACCAACCCGACCATCACGAACATCACTCCTGTTGAAACCATCGTGGTTTCCAGTGGAGCCACGCAGGTCATCACCTTTGAATTAAAGGACGTGAATGACAATAATTTGGACTATACCGTGACCCCGTCAACAGGCGCCATTTCCGTTTCCCCGACTCCGGCAAGTCCGATTATCACTGCCACAAGAAATGGCGTGACTATCACATTTACATACTTTGCGAACGGGGCAACCGGAAACCAAACCATCACCGTGACCGCGGATGACAACGAAGCTACGTTTCCTGCCGTGGTTACCTACAATATCCAGCTCTTCATAATCTAAGCCTATGCAGCTTTTCGCGCACACCAAAAAGCATGCGAAGAAGATCGCCGGCATCGCGGTACTCGCGGTAGCGCTGTTCGCGCTCATTCACCGCACGAGCATCACTGCCAACCGTTTGCCGCTTGAGGTGCGGCAGTTGGTGCGCAACGCGTCCGCCCGCGAAATTGAGTGGCAGATCGCCACCACTGCCCAGCCGGGCGATGTGCTTGAGCACTTTGTGCTCGTCCGCCTCGCGGCTGACTATCCCGAACCGGTCAAAGACATCCGCATTACGGCCCAGACGAGCAATGCTGATGCGTACCGCGAAGGCTCGTTTGCAAGCCGCGTGCTCGGCGCAACCGGGGGCAGCGTGTTTGAAAAGGGGATTTCGGTTGCCGAGCTCCATCCGGGAGAGTTCGTTGACCTGTCGTGGCAGACCAGCGTCACCGAGAATACCTCATTTGCAAAAGACGAGGCTCCGCTCCTTGCGAGCGTGGTCACCATTGGGGCGAATGATTTTTCAAAGCTGGTGAGCCGGACTGTTGCGAGCCTGTTCTCTACGCTTGAACGCGCGAACGTGTCGCTTTCGGCTGATACGTTCTACGCTCCCCGGGCGTACGGCATGAACCCGCGCTCCGCGTACGAGGATTTGGGGACTGGCGTGCTCATTGCCGGGGAAGACCTTTCCGGCGTAACGAAGCTTGCCATTTCCGGAACCGACAAAGCGCTCGTGTGGCGGCTTATTTCCAACGAGCTCCTTGAGGCGGGCATTCCTGCGGGTTTGCTGCCGGGGCAGTACTCGGTTGCTTTGTACGATACCGATAACCGCGTTATTCCGAACACGCTCTCCTTTGACATCCTGCCCTCTTCCGGCCGCGCAGTGGTGGTTCGCGCAACGCCGAGCCTGGTCAAATCCGGCAGCAAACGCACAGTTGTGCTGCAGGGCATACATTTGGACGAAGACCTCCAGCTCCTGTTGAGCAAGGACGGTTCCGCCCGAACGTATGCTTTGGAAAACTCCAAGCAGATTAACGAGCGCGTGATCTCTGCGGAGATTCCTGGTACTCTTACTCAAGGCACCTACACCATTCTCGTGGGTGATACGGCGCAGGAGGCGCACATAACCGTCAACTAATGTCCTATGAACCATTCATTCTTCCCTGTGCTCTCCATTTCAAAAATTCTCGTGATTGCGGGCGTATTTGCGCTATCGCTTTTTGTTGGCGCGCACGCGCAGGCTGCTCCAACGATTTCTGCAAAGAATGAAATTCATACTTCCTATTCGGCCAGCGGCCAACTTGCATCTTCTGTTCGCGCCGAACCCGGCGATACTTTGATTTTTCAGCTGTTCGGAAACGGCACTTCAGCTTCAAGTTTTATACTGACATTGCCTTCTGACTTAACATACTCAAGTAATACAGCCAGTTTGACGATTAGTCCGTCTGCTTCGGTTAATATTAGCGGACAGACTATTACATGGAATTTTTCCACTAACAGTTTCCAAGTGGTTCAGTTTAGGGCAACAGTTGCTTCTGGATCTAGTTTAAGTACCAGTCATGGCTTGTCTGTCACTTTTTCAACGGACACAGCTGCGTCTCCATCCACCCCAGTTACCGTGACAACCGGGCCGATCGTGACCGGCATTACGCCTTCAACCGGCAATAACTCAAGCGCGGTTTCTATTACTTCCATCAACGGGCACGGATTTACGGGCGCAACCTCGGTGACGCTTTCATTGGACGGTACTGCCACGAACCACACCTTTGATCTCACCGGAGCAACCATTACCGACACCTCAATTTCCGGAGGCCACATCAACGTCCCTGACGCATTTGCGGCAGGTTCGTACTGGGTGCTCGTCACCGTCACTTCAAGCGGGAATGCGCTTGTCACCAATGCCGATACAACCGAAACCGTAAAGTACACCGCGACCGACGGCATTCCTCCGACCATGAGCACTGGTTCAAATTCCTACGTGCACTCAACCGGCGTGCTGACGCTCAACTTCAATGAAACCATTGATGTGTCCGCAACTGACGCAACCAAGATCACTTTGGCGGACGCTTCAAGCGGCGGAAACAGCCTCACGCTCAATGCGAGCACTTCTGTTTCAACCACTGACAGCTCCCAGGTTGCATTCACCTTGGTTCAGGCTGACCGGAACTCCATTTCCACCTGGGGCCAAACCGTGAATACGCTGTACGTGCACATCAACGGCAACGGTATCTATGATACCAGCGCAAACCCGCTTTCCAACCAGGGGAGCAGGACTGCTTTGGACACTTGGACCGAAGATACTGTGCAGCCAACCGCTTCCATCGCCTATACCCAATCAAGCGCGACGGTCACGTCCGCGAAAGCAGGTTCGCTCACCATTACCGTAACGTTCAGCGAGCCGCTCGCAACTACCCCGAAGATTGCTATTGACCAGCAGGGCACCACGGACATTGCCGCCACCAATCTCACTGCAGGTTCGGGCAATGCCTGGACCTACGCGTACACGGTTGTGCTGGACAATGCGGCCGCGTATGTGGACGGAACCGCGACTCTCACCATAAGCTCTGCCACGGACTACGCGGCCAACGCTTTGGGCACGGTGACCGGCGCTACATTCACCATTGATACGCTTGTCCCGAGCCCTGCTATCACGACACTCGCGGGAACTTCAAGCGGCCAGACCGCAGCAAACTTCAGCTGGACTCCCACGTACTCTGCGAGCGATTTTTCAACCTATAAATTCTACTGGCGGACAACCAGCGGCGTTACGAGCGCGAACGGAACGCTGATTGACAAGAACACGTCCGGCTACTCAAACCTGGGCACAGCGAGCACCTCGTCGCTTTCGCTTTCAGGCCTTTCCGCAGGGACAAATTATTACGGCGTCATCTACATCTGCGATACCGCGGCAAACTGCTCGGCGGTGTCCAATGAGGCGAACGCGCGAACCCAGGATAACGCAGTGGTGACTGCGCCGGTTTCGGGTGGCGGGGGAGGCGGCTCTACCAGCACCCAAACGACCACGTCTTCCGCAAAAACCGTTTCATCCGACGGGGGTTCCTTTACCACAACGCTTCCGAGCGGTACCACGGCCACGGTGAGCGTTTCAGAAGGCACGTTTGAAAGCTCAACTACCATCACGGTTTCAGAGGCTACGAGCTCCCAGATTACAAGCGCCCCGCTCGCTTCGTCCGTTGGGTCAGTGATCGGCTCAAGCATGGTGAACATTGCGGCTGCGAGTTCCGGCGTTCCGGTAACGAGCTTCAGCCAGCCCGTGACGCTTGCGTTTGCGTACACTGCCTCCCAGCTCGGCACCACGGACGCCTCCAAACTGCGCGTGGCATACTTTAACGAAACCACAGATGAATGGGTTGCCTTAAACTCCACCATTAACGCCGTAACGCGCACCGTGACTGCGGACACTGGTCACTTCACTCTGTTTGGGCTCATCAGCTTTGTGAATCCGCCTGCGCCTGGCACCGAAGACACGTCAGCCCCTGCAGAAGGCGAAGGCCAGGTCCTGGGCTCAACGGTCGGCGTGTACCCGAACGGCACGCTCTTGAAGGCTCCGAACGCGGCTGCGGTTTGGCACATCTCTGGCGACCAGAAGCACCTCATCAAGTCAGCTGCAATCTTTGAATCGCAGTTCAGCTGGAACGACATCATCACCATTCCTTCTAGCCGCCAGATTGACCTCTACGAGCAGGGCGCAGACGTAAAGTTTGGCGCAGGCGCTTTGGTCAAAATCATGGCAGAGCCGGCCGTGTACCGCGTTTCCGGCACCGGGGACATTGCCCCGATCCTTTCAGAAGCGGTATTTACGGGCCGTGGCTACTCATTTGCGGATGTGGTTGAGGCCGAAGCAACGCTGCTTGCGGATTACCCCAAGATTGGGGTGATTGATTCAATTAGCGCGCTCTACACCGGAGATTTGGTCAAGCTCGCGTCCTCGCGCGCGGTGCACTACGTTGAAAACGGCAAAGTGCGCGTGATTCCGTCCAGCGCCATATTCCATGAGCGCGCATTCAAGTTCTCAAACGTCCGAACCATCGCCCAGGAACAGTTTGCCAGCCTCGCAACTGGCAGCGCCTTGACGTATCCGGACGGCACGCTCGTGAAGGGCGATTCCGCGTCCGTGTACGTGGTTGCTGACGGGAAAAAGCGTCCTATAGTATCGGGCGCTGACTTTGAGGCTTTGCTCTACAAGTGGCAGAACATCGTGTATGTCCCCGAATCGTTGCTTGCGGCGATTCCTGAAGCAAGTTCGCTCAAGCTCGTGATGTATGATACCATTATAGAGCCATGAATATTTTAGAAGTTTCTGGCCTCAAAAAGTCATACGGAAAATTTGATGCCCTGAAGGGCATTTCTTTTTCCATTGGCGCCGGCGAAATCCTCGGATTTTTAGGGCCGAACGGGGCAGGCAAGACCACCACCATCCAGATCATACTGCAGATCATCACCCCGAACGCGGGCGAGGTGAAGCTCTTTGGTATGGACGCGTTTAAAAACCGGGAAGTAACGCTACAGCGGATGAACTTTACATCCGCGTACGTGTACTTGTTCGGGTCCCTCACGGTGTGGGAAAACCTCAAGGTGTTTGCCATGCTCTACGGGGTGAAGGGTACGGAGCGCATCACCAAACTTTTGAAAGAGTTCGAAGCAGAGGATTTGAAAGACAAAAAAGCAGTCACCTTGTCTTCGGGCCAACTGACCCGGGTCATGGTTGTGAAAGCGCTGCTGAATAATCCCGAACTGCTGCTGCTTGATGAGCCGACGTCCAGTTTGGACCCGGACATTGCCGAAAAGATGCGCGAGATCCTCAAGGAAGTGCACAGGACGCGCAAGGTTTCCATGCTCTACACCTCGCACAACATGGCGGAAATAGAGCAGATGTGCGACCGCGTGATATTCCTTTCCAAGGGGGAGATTGTGGCCAATGATACGCCCGAGAAGCTCACAAGCCTGATCCCGAACCACGATTTGCGCGTGACGTTTGAGGATGACCCCCGGGAACTGTCGGAGTTCTTAAAAGAGCACCGCATCGCCGGGAAAATTTCCGACCATACGCTGCACGTAGTCGCGGAAAACGAGGAGATTCCGAACATCCTGGGCAAGCTCTATTCGTCCGGAAGGCGCATCCGGGACATAAGCATTGACGAGCCGGACCTGGAAGACGTATTCTTAAAGATCGCGCGCGAAAGCGCCGCTAAAAAATAGCATGAAGCTGCACCGGATAAACGCAATCATCCTGCACCACCTCTACTTCTGGAAGAAGTCAGTGCCGAGGTGGCTTGATATTTTGTACTGGCCCGTGGTAACGCTCTTGGTGTGGGGGTTTATCACCACGTTTCTGCAGAAGGGGCAGTCGGGGGAGGCGGGTACTGCGATTCTTGGCATGTTCCTCGGCGGCATCACGCTGTGGATGCTTTTCCAGCGCGCACAGCAGGACATTGCCATCTCGTACTTGCAGGACATATGGAGCCGTTCCATCGTGAATTTGTACGTGTCTCCCATGACCAACGCGGAGTTCGTTGTCGCGTCTATCCTCGTGGGAATCATTAAGGTAATCATCACGCTCGCGGTGATGGGCGTGTTGAGCGCGGTGCTGTACGGCTTCAACATATTCACGCTCGGATTCAGCCTGATTCCGTTCACCGCTCTTTTGCTTATTTTCGCCTGGGCACTGGGGCTGTTCATCACCGGGGTGGTGTTTAGGTTCGGCACGGACGCGCAGGTGTTGGCGTTCGGGGCAAGCTTCATCTTGCAGCCCATTGTGGCCGTGTTCTACCCGCTCTCCATTCTGCCGGAGTGGGTTCAGCCCATAGCGCTCGCGTTTCCGCTCACACACATTTTTGAGGGCATGCGTGCCGTGCTCGCAACCGGGCGCATTCCGGTTGATGCGCTGCTCTGGGCTGCCGGGCAAAACGCGCTCTACCTCTTATTCGGGGCGTGGTTTTTCGGAAAAATGTTCAGCCACGTCAAAACAAAAGGCTTACTCGCGAAACTGGAGTAGCCTATGCCGCGGCTCTCGCACAAGCCTTTGTACCGATTTTTGGAAACCATACCCGCAATTCTGGTGTGGGGGACGTTTATCGGCTCCGCGGTCCTTTCGTTCTACGCTCCGCTCGCCGCGATCTACATCATCATACTGTTTGATTTGTACTGGCTCATCAAGGCAATCTACTGGCTCGTGTACCTGTTCAATTCCTACCGCAACTTCAGGCGCGACACGAGCATAGACTGGCTTGCCCGGTTGCGCGCCGAAGACCCGGTGTCGCAGGACGGCAGAGGGTCGCACTGGGGCGATCTCTATCACCTGATTTTTCTGCCTACGTACCAGGAATCTTTTGAGCTGGTTGACACGACGTTTCGGGGACTTGTCGGGAGCAACTACCCTGCAGACAAGTTCATGATAGCGATCGGCGTTGAGGAGGGGGACAAGGAAAACGGGCTTGCGATCGCGGAGCGGATCCGCGAGAAGTACGGCAGCAAGTTTTTCAAATTTTGGGTTACGGTGCACCCCAAGGGCTTGCCGAACGAGCAGCCGGGCAAGGGCTCAAACGACGTGTGGGCGGCCCGGCACGTGAAAGAGGAAATTGATACGCTCGGCATTCCGTATGAGCGCATCATCGTGTCCGCGTTTGACATAGACACGATCGTGCACAAAGAGTACTTCGGGCATTTGACGCACAAATTTTTGACGCACGAGAAGCCCCACAACACGAGTTTTCAGCCCGTGGCGCTCTTCAACAACAACATCTGGCAGTCCAACCCCATCACGCGCACCATTTCAAACGGCACCACGTTCTGGCTCTTAACGGACCTCTCGCGTCCGGACCGTTTGTTCACGTTTTCCTCGCACAGCATGAGCTTCAAGACCCTGGTTGCGGTCGGGTTCTGGGAACCGGATATCGTGACCGAGGACTCGCGCATCTTTCTGCAGTGCTTCCTGCACTACAACGGCGACTACACCGTGACGCCCATGTACGTGCCCGTGTCCATGGACACGGTTGAGACCGGCTCGTTCTGGGGGAGCCTTGTTGCCGTGTACCGGCAGCAGCGCAGGTGGGCCTGGGGCATTGAGCACTTCCCGTACATGGTGTGGCACTTCCGCGGCAACAAGAATATCCCGTTTTTAAAAAAATTCAAGTACTTCTTTAACGTGGCGGAGGGCATGTACTCCTGGGCAACCGCGCCTCTGCTCATTATCATTTTAGGCCGCCTGCCGCTTTACTTTGCGGATCGCGCGACCCAGGAAACCGTGATCGCGCAGAACGCGCCTTTTGTGCTGGACTGGCTTCTCACCACCGCGCTCGTGGGGCTATTCGCGACCGCCATTCTCTCCGTTGTCCTCCTGCCGCCTGCGCCGAAAGGGGAGAAGTACCGCTACCCCATTATGTTCCTCCAGTGGATTCTGTTTCCGGTGAACATGATTCTATTCGGCTCAATTCCCGCCATAGAGGCCCAGACCAGGCTCGCAACAGGCCGCTACCTCGGATTCAACGTGACGAAGAAAAATCGGTAAGTTTGAAATCCGGGTGTCCGCGCTTGAATTTTTCAAACGGCATCCGCTTTCTGCCTTCAAGCTGGACTTCTTCCGGAGTGCCGTCTTTTGCAATTGACCAGATAATCAGCTTTTTGCCGCGCCAAGAGGTCCACGCGCCTGGCCAGGGGTTCATGGCCCGCACCTGCGCGTTGATTTCGTCAATAGCCTTTGACCAGTCAATGCGGCCATCCTCTTTGGTCAATTTTTTGGTGTACGACGCTTGAGAGTCGTCTTGAGGTTTTGGTTTGACGCGGCCGGCAATGTAATCAGGAAGGGTTTTGATGAGGAGTTCTGCGCCGAGTTGCGCGAGTGCATGGTGCAGCTCACCGGCAGTCAGAGCGCTGATAAGATTGCTTCGCTTCGCTCGCAATGACATCTTGGCCTGCGCCACAATGGGCCCGTGGTCCATCTCATCATCCAGCTTCATTAGCGTGGCCCCGGTTTCTTTGTCTTGGTTTAGAATCGCGGCCTGCATGGGGGAGGAGCCGCGGTATTTCGGCAAAAGAGAGGGGTGGATGTTGAGGATGCCAAGCGGAAACGCGTCAATCAATTCTTTGGGAATGATTTCTCCGTACGCCACGAGAATGCCTAATTCAGCGGCCTCGACGCCAGAGGCGGCGTGGACGCTTTCCCCTGAAGCGGCGAGGCCGCCTCTGGAGTCCACGCCGCTTATGACATCAATCCCTGCCTCAAGCGCAACTTTCTTGACGGGCGAGGGGACTGCTTTTGAGTGGTGCCTGCCGACTGGCTTGTCTGGTTGGGTCACGACAAGTGTGATGCGACAAAACGGCGCCTCTATAAGCGCCTTAAGAGCGGGGACCGCAAAATCCGGAGTTCCGAAAAACGTGACGCTCGTCATAACTTCATCGCATGCAAGCTTTTTTCGCCTTTCGTGATTTTTGACGCGCGTTCAATGAACAGGATGCCCCGCATGTGGTCAATCTCGTGCTGCAGGACCCGAGCGAACAACCCGGTTGCCTTTATCTTCTGCTCCGTGCCCGAGAGGCCCGTAAACCGCACCTTGATTTTTTTGTGCCGCAGGACTTGCCCGAACACGCCGGGAATTGAGAGGCAACCTTCCTCGCCTTCTTCCATTTCCCTTGACGCGGAAAATATTTTTGGATTGATGATTACCAGATGATCTTCAAGTTCTTTGTCCGCGTCCTTGTGGATGATGGCCGCGCGCACGCTCGTACCCACCTGCACCGCTGATATGCCAATGCCTTTTTCCGCCTGCATGGTGTCTATCAAATCCGAACACAATTTTTGTACAGCCCCAACATCGCCAACTTTTGCTGACGGTTCGTTGAGTCGCGGGTCTGGGTAATACACTAATGGAAGATTCATAGTACGTTTTCCGGGTCCCGGTCTATGGCCCAGTCCGGGCTCACGTCCCAAAGGTCCGGCAATTGCGCGTTAGGGGGTAGTTTTATGAGCAATGACTGGCGGTTGCTATGGTCCGTAAACGGGCCTGTCGCGTTCGGAAGGCGGCGCTTGAGTTCGCCGGCCGCTTTTCCGTCTTTGCCGCGGTACGAAAGTTTAACCAGTTTGGAAAAGGGGGGATAGGAGAGTTCGCGGCGAGACGCGAGTTCATCTGCCGCAAACGCTTCAAACTCTCCGTACGCGAATGCCCTGACTGCCAAGGAGTCAGGAGAATAGGACTGGAGGATGATGCGCCCAAACCCCAGTTCCTGCGCCAGCATCTGCCAGTGCTTGAGCCGATAGTAGACCCGTTCCGGGGAACGGTAATCCGGAATCGCGAGCATCGGCTCAATAGAGGCACATACGAGCAATCCGAGTGAACTGCGTTCAGAACTCAATTTCAGGCCTTCCAGGACGCGCGGCGTAGCAACCAGAACTTGAAATTGCTCTTCTGATGCGCTCACTTTACAATTTTTCAGCTCTTGCGTCAATATTTCCAAAATGCTTTTCACGGACACACCCCCCCTTCTCCCCCCCTTACCAAGGGGGGGATTGAGGGGTGGTTCCTCGCGCAGCGCGATAACCACGGCTTTCTTGTGTTGGCTAAGGGTTTCTTGAATCGCTTCTAGAGTCGCTCCCGCAATGGCGGAAAAGTCGCGGCGCGACATTTCGTTCTTCATATCAACCAATGACACGGAAAGTTTCTGCCCGCGCGCCGGAGGAAACAAGAGGGGAGTTGTACGCTGTTCGGCAATAATTTCCGAAGATGATGCAAACAAAAGTTTGGATTCGGTGATGCTGGCAAGCCAGGATGCGACAATGCGGCTGTCATATTTGGGATGTTGGTCGTACTGCTTGAAGTCCTCGCTCGTCGCGTCAAAAAAAATTATGTGCGAGTTTTCGCGGATCGGCAGAAACACGCCCTGGCGGGTTGAGAGGATGACGCGCGCGGATCCGGCCATAATGTTTTGGTACGCGTTCCAGTACTGCCCGAGGCTCAAGCGGCTATGGATGACTGCGAGTTCGTCCGAACACATTTTGTGTACGCTTCCGGCAATGCCGTCTATCATGTCAAGTGTTGGGACCAGCACGAGCAACTGGGATTGTTCCCCCTGCTTTATGAGGTGAAGGAGCAGCCATACAAATGAGGACACGTCCTGGATGGTCAAAAAACGCGCTGACGAAATGCTCGCCGCCGCTTTTTTTAGTTGAAGAAGCTGGCTGGAGGATACGCTGAACGGAACGTCATTACCACCCCCTCGCCCCCTCCTTACCAAGGAGGGGGAACGTGGTGACGCGCGTTCGGGGCGCTCCGGAACCATGAGCCGCGCAACGCTGCCGCGGG
Organism: uncultured Gammaproteobacteria bacterium; assembly: GCA_964364695.1. GTDB lineage: Bacteria > Patescibacteriota > Patescibacteriia > UBA2169 > UBA2169 > CG10-46-32. The sequence goes on from CAYIMZ010000001.1 coordinate 25,931, forward strand.
TCACGAAATAATATGCGCTGAACTCTTGTATCAGCGCGAGCTGGCTCGCGGTCAGAACCGGTTCGCTCCCGATGACCGAATCAACGGGCCGGGCCCGGAAGCCCGTTCTCTCCTGCGCGGGCGCCACATCCAAGACAACTCCCGCGACTTTGGACGCGCGGAACGGAATGCGCACCAATGAGCCGGGCAAGACGCTCTGCCGCAGCTCATCCGGAACAAAGTAATCAAACACATCCGTGCTGGACGGCAGGCGGATCAGGGGAGTTACTTTTGCAATCATACAAACCTGGCAACGAGCATGCCCACGCCGTACTTCTGCTCGTAGTTCAATATGTCAGCCTCAAGCGCCATGCCGTCCAGGAGGCCCTTGACTATGGCGAGCGGCAAGAGGGCGCCGAGAGAAGACGCCGAGGCGTCGCGCGAAAGCAGGGACTCGGCGTTGTCCGCGCGCAAGTCCGCGATAACGGCCTGGTCAAGCTTTCTGCCTGTTTCGCGGTCCTGGCCCCGCGCGCGCGACAGGTCCCCGACGGATACCACGCCTATTTTTCCGGCCGCGCATTCCAGCACGTCGCGCATCTTTTTTCCGAATTCAAACAACTGCGAGAGCGGGCTCGCGCTTGCCGCGTATATCGGCAGCAGCCGGTACGGCGCGTCCGGAGAGGAAAGCTGCAAAGCCGCAGCTCCGAGCGGCCCCTCCAGCGCTGGTTTGGTGATTGCCGCAATCGGGTACTCGGGCGCGAGGGCGGCCCGTATGCGGTATGCGGTCTCAAGATCCCCCGGGAAATTGGCGCGGGTGCTGAAGTGGCCGTACGGCTCAAATGATGCCGAGAACTCCGGGCTCACGTTTAAGAGGTGTGTGCCGTGCGGGCTCGGGTACGGGCCGAGCAGAATGAGGGTCTCGCAGCCCCGTGAGTAGGCATCGTGCCTGATGGCGACAATTGCCTGGTGCATTCTCCTGAACTGCCGCGCCTTATGCCTCGCGATTTGCGGCAGGAGGAGCGGGGAGTGGGGTATGTGCGCTACGTAGGATATCATATATCGCTCACTGATTTTCTCCAAGAATTTCTCCCTCCCCGTACGTGACAATCAGGTCAAGCGGGTCTCCCAAGGGGTGCAAGTCAACCACGGCCTGCGGAACCGGAACCACGTCATCCCAGTTGAACCCGAGCTTTTCAAACGCTTCTCCGGAAATCACGGGCCGCCGCAACCCGTCAGAGATCACATAGACCGCAGGCGATTCGGGCGAGGTGATGGTAGTGCCGTCAGTGAGCTTGAGCCTGCCGGCGTACGCGTACTTGTTAAGCTCGTCCGGGTGAACCGGGGAGGGTTTTACGTTTTTGAAGTTGTTCGCGAGGATTGAGCGGTGGATGATGCCCTGCTTTTCGCCGTCCTGCACCCAGAACACGGCCCCTGTTTTTTTGTCTTGCAACAGGGCTCCGGTCGGGTATGCGGATGAGAGGGTGATGTTTTCGCCGATGGTGTACAGGGCAAGGTCTTCTTCGGAGACGTCAATAATCTCTTCGGGATTGAATCCGATGGTCCTGAACACTTCCCCCGACGCGATGCCGCGGATGGAATCGTCAGCAAGGAGATACACCGTGCCCCAGGGAGCCCGGAGCAGGGAGTAGTTGGCAAACTGGATGGCTGGCCCGATTTCGTACTTTTCAAGCTCATTTTTGGAAACAGGAATGATGCGGTCCGGATTGTAGCGGGAATACAGGGCAGTGCGCGTTTTGAACGGCCTGCGCTTTCCGTGCTGGAGGAGCCACACCCCGGGTTCTCCCTCCTCCTGCAGGAGCGTGCCATCCGGGTAGTTGCGCGTAAAGTAGCGCTGCCAGATGCGCCAGAAGTTGAAGTTTGCGCCGATTCCCGCGTCGCTGCCTCGGTACGGATTGTACGTGTACAGCACTGCGGTGGCGTTGTTTGCTGGGGTGATTTCGTACCCGTCAAGCGTTGTCTTGGTTTTCGCGGGCCCCCATCCGGTAAGTGTCCTGCCGAGCGACGTTAAATCCCGCAGGTAGTTCACGCGCACCTTTTCCGCGAACAAAGAAACTTGATTATAGAATCCACGGAACGATTGGACGCTCGGGTCGCTCTTTGAGCAGGAATCGCAGATGCCGAATCCGGTTGCCCAGTCCAGCTGGTTCTGGGAGGGGCCCTGCGACGTGATGAGGCTCTGCTCTTTCTGGAGCATTGCGAGAATCACCTTTGGGCTTACGCGGTAGGTCTGGGCTTCCTCAAAAATGATCTGGCTTGCCGGTTTGCGGACGCTGTTCACCACCTCCGTGAACCGGGCAAGGAAGCTTCCTTTCTGCTCCAAAAAGCGCTGGATGGCGTCCTGGGAAAGGGAGCTTGCGTCCTCCAGCTCAACGTCTGAAATGATGAAATTCGGGTTAAACGATGCGGCCGCTGTTTGGTCAAGCGGCGCCAGAATCAAGGAAGCGAGGATGAGGATTGAGAGCATGTGTTTCATATGAGGATTGTAGCACAAAGTTCCCCCTCCTGTAATCAGGAGGGGGATAAGGGGGTGGTCGTTATGAATAAAAAAAGCGGGCCCTCCAGATGTTCCTGGGGGGCCCGTGCCGCACTTGCCGTTTCGCTCGGCGCTACTTAGGCAGGAGTGATGCTACCTCGCTGGCGGCCTCTTGCCGGCGGAGCTAGCTTCCAGCCGGGGTCAGCTCGGTGTAGTGGTCGCGCTTGTCTAAAACTGCAACGCTACTGCAGATTGTCTACGCGAGCGCGCGCGTGCTGGCTAAGCGGCCAGCCCGTCAATCTTTCCGCAATCTCGCCAATTCCCTCAAATCAGGGAGCCCATATCCGGGCGGTGATTGGCTGCGGCCGCACTATCGCCGGGCAGTTGCGGCGACAGTGGTGAGCGAAAGGACTATGTAATGGCTTAACACTAACAAAAATATACCCAAACAGTCAACTGGCAGGGGGTGTGGAAAAGTGATACACTACACCCCATGAACTCGGTGAACATACTTGGTGTTGAGGTCTCGGACGTAAGCGAGTCTTTCGCGCTCTCGCGGGTAAAAAGTTTTCTGGAAAGCCCGCACCAGCACTACATTGTAACCCCAAATCCGGAAATCGTGCTCAAAGCCGTAAAAGACGGGGGGTTGCGCCGCATCTTAAACCACGCAGACATCTCGCTTCCGGACGGGTTCGGGCTCAAAATCGCGAGCCGCATCCTCGGCCAGAAACTGCACCATCGCATCACGGGCGCGGATTTTATGCTCGCGATCCTGGAACTTGCAGAGAGCGAGGAGTGGCCCGTTTTTCTGCTCGGCGGCTTGAACGAAAAAGTTTCAGAGCAGGCTGCCTGGCATGTGCGGTACAAGTACAAGAAGCTCAAAATCGTTGGCCAGGCATCGGGCGGCGTGGTAGAATTCAGGCAGGCCAGGTGGCAGACGAGCGACAGCAAACTCATTGACCGCATCAACCAGTCCCGCGCCAAGATTTTGTTCGTGGGGTTCGGGTGCCCCAAGCAGGAGAAGTGGATTTTCCAAAACTTGGACAAGCTGCCGAATATTAAGCTTGCACAGACCTGCGGCGGAACCCTGGACTTCTTGGCGGGCGAGCGAAAACGCGCGCTATACGCAATCCGCAGGCTGGGACTTGAGTGGCTCTGGCGCCTCATCATTGAGCCGTCCCGATTCAAACGCATCTGGAACGCGACTGCGGTATTCGTGTGGAGAGCGCTCATGTGGAGCATAGCCATGCGCTTCGTATACCGCCCCAATGTGGCGGCCGCAATCCTGAACCAGGACAGCAAGTTCCTGCTGATCAAGCGGTCCGACACTTCTGAAGAACACTGGCAGTTCCCGCAGGGCGGGGTAGATCCCGGGGAAACTCCGGAGGAGGCAGTCTTGCGGGAGGTGCGCGAAGAGACCGGCATTGCCAACAAGATAACCATTCTTGGCAAGCACCCGCTACAGCACGCGTACCGCTACCCGAGCGCGTGGCACCGGTATGCTCATGGGTTCAAAGGCCAGAAGCAGACTATCTTTTATCTCCGCTTTGCGGGAGATGACCGCGACATAACCCTGGAAGCGCACGAAGCGGAGGAGTACGCATGGGTAGCGCCGGAGGATGTGGTTGCGACCGTGTTTCATCGCAGGCAGCCAATGGCCCGTATGGTGATTGAAGGCCTTTCGCAATATGTCAAAACCGAATAAACAAGTCAGGACCAGGTTTGCGCCTTCCCCAACCGGGGAGCCGCACGTGGGAAACATTCGCACTGCGCTGTTTTCGTGGCTCTATGCCCGGCACTGCAACGGGGCATTTTTGCTGCGCGTGGAAGACACGGACCAGGCGCGCGAGGAAGAGGGGAGTTTGGCTGCCATTCTGGAAGCTCTTGCGTGGCTCGGGCTTACTGTTGACGAGGGCGTGATTGCCGCTGACGGATCCGAGAGAGGGGACAAGGGGCCGTACACCCAGTCAAAGCGGCTTCCCATCTATAAGGAACACGCCAAGAAGCTCTTAGACGCGGGCAAAGCGTTCTACTGCTTCTGCTCTGCCGAGCGCCTGGCAGTGCTGCGGGAACTGCAAGCGCAGAAGAAGGAGCCCCCGCGCTACGACGGCAAGTGCTTGCGACTGGAACCGGATGAAACTGAAAAGCTCCTCGCGGACAAAGTCCCGCACGTCATCCGCATGAAAGTGCCGCAAGCAGGGGAAACTAAGTTTATTGACGCGGTCAAGGGCGAAGTTGTGTTCAAAAACGAGATCATTGATTTCCAGGTGCTTGTTAAGTCAGACGGGTTTCCCACGTACCACCTCGCGAGTGTGGTTGACGACCATTTGATGGGCATCTCGCACGTGTTCAGGGCGGATGAATGGCTGCCCTCAACCCCCAAGCATGTGCTGTTGTACCAGTACTTTGGCTGGGAAGAGCCTGTGTGGGTGCACGTGCCCATCATCTTGGGCCGCGACCGGAGCAAGCTTTCCAAGCGGCATGGTGCGGTGTCTGTGCTGGATTACCGAAAGGATTACCTGCCCGAAACCCTCATCAATTACCTCGCGCTCCTGGGCTTTAACCCAAAGACCGAACAGGAAATGCTCTCCAAGGAAGAGCTCATTGAGCAGTTTGACATACCCAAGATCAACAAGAACAATCCCATATTTGACGTTGCCAAACTTTCCTGGCTCAACGGCGAGTACATAAAGAGCATGACCCCGGATGCGTTGGCTGACATGCTGCGCGACGGTCGCAATGACATCGTCAAAGCAGTTGCGCTTGTGCAGGACCGCCTGGAGAAGCTGTCTGACTTCGGGCCGATGACAGCGTTCCTCTGGAAAGACGAGCTTGCGTATGATGCATCAACCCTCATTCCGAAAAATTTTGACAAAGAAAAGACCCGCGCCATGCTCGCAGCCGCATCTCGGGTGGCGTCTGGCATCGCTCCCGAGGATTGGGACCATGAAACCATTTGTCAAACTTTTTTTGCGCACTGCGAAGAGCACAAGATCGCAAAAGGGGATTTACTCTGGCCATTGCGCGTTTCCGTAACCGGCCTGGAGCGATCGCCGGACGTGTTCGGAGTGATGGCAGTGCTCGGCAAAGAAAAAACTCTTGCCCGCGTTGCAGCCGCGATTGACCGCTTGAGGTAAAGTGTGGTATACTACCACCTGGGTATGGGTACCGCATCACATAAAATGCATCCGCAGTTATGGCGGAACAAAACGCTGGCCGCACTCCTAGTGGTGTGCGTTTTTTTGCTGCAGCCCAATCTTTTGAACGCGCAAGACGAAAGCGCAACCGGAAAAAACCCCGAAGTCCAGGACATCGCCCAGCAGCTGCGCGAGCAGCGAAAGGCCATTGAGGAGGTGCAGAAAAAGGTTGATGAGTACGAATCCCGCATCCAAGCAAAGCGCAACGAGGCCCTGACCATCAAGAACCAGCTTGACGGGCTCGGTGACCAGATTGACCAG
>CAYIMZ010000002.1:0-14939 GCA_964364695.1 uncultured Gammaproteobacteria bacterium
CCAGGCTGTATGATTTTCCAGCCGCAACTTTCTCTTTGAGCGCCGTGTAGCGCTTCGAATGTTTTGCCATAGGTTCTTCGGGAATTGATTACTCTTCCTCACGCCTGGTTCTGCCCGCAAGCCGCCAGTGGTACAGGTACAACGGCAGGCCCACCGCGAGCATGGCGAGAGAATTGGAGGCGTCGCGCTGGCGCTGCTGGGTGATGCGCTCTGCCTGGCGCGCGGCTTTCTCCTCATCCGTGAGTTCTTCTTTGACTACATTGCCCTCTCCGTCCACCACGCGCGGAGCCACCTCGTATGCGTACTCGTACTTGTCCGCCTCCGTGAACACCCAGGCTTTGAGCCCCATGTCTATGAACCGCACCGCCGCGATGATGATGAGCACCAGGCCCACCAGGGAAAAGAGGTACACGTAAATGGTGCGTATGAGTTTTGCTTTGTCTGGCATATGTTTTATTTTACTTCAATACCCATTTGTTTGGCAGTGCCCTCAATGGTCTTCATGGCGGCAGCGATGTCGTTCGCGTTCAAATCGGGCATCTTGATTTCCGCGATTTCCTTGATCTGGGCGCGCGTGACCGTGCCCACCTTTTTCGTGTTCGGCGTGCCGGATCCGCTCTTGATTTTTGCCGCTTTCTTTAAGAGGTCGGAAGCCGGAGAGGTCTTGAGAATAAACGAAAAGCTGCGGTCCGTGTAAATGGTAATCACCGCCGGAATCACCTCCCCGCGCTGGTCCTTTGTCTTCTCGTTGTACTGGGAGCAAAACTCAGCCATATTCACGCCGTGCGGCCCGAGCACGGTGCCCACCGGAGGAGCCGGATTTGCCGCCCCTGCCGCGAGCTGGAGTTTGACCACTGTTTTTACCTCTTTTTTCGCCATGCGTCATACGGCTTACTTCAGGTTTCGTATCCCGCTAAAGCGGGATACTCCACCTTTCGCAAGCGTCTTCCTTTCAGATTTTTTCTTAACTGGCCTGCGGCCAGCCCAAGAAAAAATCTGCAAAATACCTTATAATTATATCTTCTCTACCTGTAAAAAGTCCAGTTCAACCGGGGTTTCCCTGCCGAACATGGAGACTAACACTTTAATCTTTCCGCGGGACTTGTCAACGTCGCTCACCTTGCCCTCAAACTCCTTGAACGGGCCGTCCACAATCTTGACCGGCATGTCCACTGATATATCAATCTTGAACTCGGGCTCTTTGAGGCCCATGCGCTTCTGCAAGGTCGCAACCTCGGCCTCGGCAATGGGAGTCGGCGTGGTGCCGGTGCCGATGAAGCCGGTGACGTTCGGGGTGTTGCGCACCACGTACCAGGAATCGTCGGTCACGACCATCTCAACCAGCACGTAGCCCGGGTACACCTTTTCCGTGACCTGGGTGCGCTTGCCGTTCTTGATCTTGATCTTGGTCTCGGTGGGCACCATCACGTCAAAAATCTTGTCCCCCATGTCCAGGGACTCAATGCGCTGTTTGAGGTTGCGCGCCACGTTCTCCTCGTACCCCGAGTACGTGTGCAACACGTACCAACGCCTGCCTAAATTGCCCGTCTGTTTAGCCATACTTAAAAGGCCGCGAGCAAGTACTCAAGCAGCTTGTTGAGCCCGTAATCCGCTCCCCCCAAAAACGCGGCAATGGCCACTGAAACCGCAATCACGAGGGCAGTGGAATTGACGGTCTGCTGGGTCGTTGGCCACGTGACTTTGCGCAGTTCCTGGCGCGAATTCTTGAGATATTGGACGATTGCGTTCATTATGTTCCGCGAAAATCTATCTAAAAATGCCCTTGCCGGGCAGTTGTGTATAAACCGATTATACCATAATCAAAAAATAATGCAAGAGGCACCCTAGATGTCAAGATTCTTCACGTCCTTGGCGTGCGTCTGGATGAACTTCTTGCGCGCCGGAACCTCGGTGCCCATGAGGATGTCAAAAATCTCGTTCGCCTTTTCCGCGTCTTCCATGGTCACCTGCTTCATCAAGCGCGTCGCGGGATCCATGGTGGTTTCCCAGAGCTGGCCCGGATTCATCTCGCCTAAGCCTTTGTAGCGCTGGATTGATAGGGAGCCGCGCGCTTCTGTGGTGATTGGCTCGTCTTCTGCTTGCTCGCGAGCTTCCGCTTTTTCCGGTTTTGACGGCCCGGATTCAAGCTTTTTGCGCAATGCATCAAGCTCCGCATCCGAGTACGCGTAGTGGAACTGGCGCCCCTTATCCACGCGGTACAAGGGCGGCTGCGCAATGTAGAGGTGCCCCTGGGTGATGATATCCGGGAAGTACCTAAAGAAGAGCGTGAGCAAGAGGGTGCGGATGTGCGCGCCGTCCACGTCCGCGTCTGTCATGATGATGACTCTGCCGTAGCGCAGGTCATCCATGTTGAACATTTCCCCGATGTTCGTGCCGAGCGCTATGACCAGTGACTTGATCTCGTTGTTCGCGAGCATCTTATCAATCCTCGCGCGCTCCACGTTGAGGATCTTTCCGCGCAACGGCAGTATTGCCTGGAATCTGCGGTCACGGCCTTGTTTGGCCGAGCCGCCGGCAGAATCCCCCTCAACGATATACAACTCGCAGTCTTCCGGATCCTTGGAAGAGCAGTCCGCGAGTTTGCCGGGCAAAGCAAAACCGTCCAACGCGCCCTTGCGCAGGACCGTGTCCCGCGCCGCGCGCGCGGCTTTCCGCGCCTGGGCCGCGAGGAGCGCTTTGCCGATGATTGCTTCCGCTTCGCGCGGGTGCTCCTCAAGCCAGATGGCGAGGCTATCGGAAAACACGGTGTCAACAGCCGGGCGCACCTCCTCGTTGCCGAGCTTTGCCTTGGTCTGGCCCTCAAACTGGGGATCCATGACCTTGACGCTCACAATGCCGGTGAGGCCTTCACGCGTGTCCTCGCCCTGCAAGTTATCATCCTTTTCTTTGACAAACCCCTTGTTCCGGGCATAGGTGTTGAGCGTCCTGGTCAAAGCCGTGCGGAACCCCACCATGTGCGAACCGCCCTCAATGGTGTGGATGTTGTTCGCAAAGCTGAACACGTTCTCGTTGTAGTCGTCCACATACTGGAACGCAACCTCAACATTGACGTTGTCCGCCTCTTTTTCCACGTAGAACACGTGCTCGTGCTTGGGCTCGTGGTGCCGGTTGATGTGACGCACGTACGAGGCGATGCCGCCCTCAAAGTAAAAGCCGTACTCACGCTCATCGTCGGTCCGCTCGTCAGACACCATGATGCTGACGCCCTTGGTGAGGTACGCCTGCTGGCGCAAGTGATCCAGGATGTACTGCCAGTCAAATTCCAGCGTTGAAAAAATCTGGTCATCCGGCTTAAAGGTGATGGTGGTGCCACTTCCGCGCGCCGAGCCCACGGCTTTTACTGCGTGCAACGGCTTGCCGCGCTTGTACTCCTGCACCCACAGTTTGCCTTCGCGCTTCACTTCCGCGCGAACCGTCTCGGACAAAGCGTTCACGACCGAGACGCCCACCCCGTGCAGACCGCCGGACACCTTGTACCCGCCCTGGCCGAACTTGCCTCCTGCGTGCAGCTTGGTTAAGACGACCTCAAGCGCGGAAACCTTGACCCCCGGGTGCTTGTCAACCGGAATGCCGCGGCCATTGTCCGTGACGCTCACCGTGGAATCCGGCAAGAGCGTGATCGCAATCTCGTTCGCGTGCCCGGCCATGGCCTCGTCAATGGAGTTATCAACCACTTCCCACACCAGGTGGTGCAGGCCCTCTTTTGCGGTGTTGCCGATGTACATGCCCGGCCGCTTGCGCACCGGGTCCAGGCCTTCCAGCACTGTAATCTGGGCCGCGCCATATGCCTGCTTGGATTCTTTTTTCGGCTTTTCAGTCGGCTTTTTCGTTTGCTTTGCCATATGTTACTCTTCCAATAGACGAGTTACCTGTTTCCTAAACACCGGTAAATCATTCTTGATCGTGTCCCAAATTGTTTCAATGTCAATGCCGAAATACTCATGGATAAGGTTGTTCCGCATACCAATGACATCTGGCCAATTGACATCAGGTGACTTTTGCCGGATTTCTTCTGAAAGGTTATTCGAAGCCTCCCCGATAATTTCAAATCTCCTCACAACAGAATCTTGTGTAGGCCTGCTTTTCATGAAATCCCCCTCATCCATCCCGTCAATATACTGCTCAATCAAGTTAATGCTTTCAAGAATATGCCCAAGAAATACTTTATCATCTTTCTCCATAGAGAGGTACCCGTTCATTCATAATCCGCTCCTTGAGCAGTGGATGTAACGCTTTATACGAAACCAAATCAACCTTTCTGCCGAGCGCTTCGCCAAGACGACGCTCAAGCGCAACAAACCTGAACATGCCCGTGCCGCGCGGCACTTCAACCAGTATGTCAACGTCACTCTCTGCGGTGTCTTCGCCATACACTACAGACCCAAAGAGTGCCGAACGCTTGACCCCCTCTTGCTTGAGGATGGGGGTTACCTTTTTCTTGATTTCTTCAATGGTTTTAGTCATATAATTTTAGATTGATTTGATGCTGTCAGTATAGCAGGTTTTTTGATGAATTGAAAGGGTGATGATGCAGCTTTTGCGCTAATGTTGGGGAAAAATAGATGATGAAATATGGCTAATCTTAGCGCATCTCGTACTATTGACTTTTTTTGATAGGTGTGGTATAATGTTTATACGATACAAAACCAGAAAAAAGCTCTTTTCTTTGAAGGTGGCGCTGTAATGGCTCAAACATTTTGAGAGATTACAGCACCACCTTCCGCAGTCCACACCCTCCACATAGGAGAAGAACGATGCACCGCATCGCTTCCACCCTCGCCATGGCCGTCGCGTTCGCGATGGCTGTCCCCCTCCCCTCGCAGGCCGATGAGGAGGCCCAGGACGGATTCCTGGGCTTCAACGTCGCCCCCTCCGGCGACCCTGCCAAGTCGTACAAGGAGATGGAGCTCGCCACCGGCGCGAACTTCGTCTTCACCGACACCCCGTTCCCGGTGGCGCCTGACGCCACGCTGATGCTCAGCTATGTCCCGCACGAGAACGCCGTGGGGTTCGGGTGGGGCTTCGGCGCGGTACTGCCGGAGTGGATACCCGTCTTCGGCGGTGATTATGCCGCCGGTATCGGGTTCGAGACACAGCGGCGAGACGGCTTCAACACGGTACGTCGATTTGTCACGCTGCACGCGCACTCTCTGCGCAGGTGGGACGCCTATCCCGACTTGAGAGTCGGGAGTGAGCAAATCGACGGCCGATCCTCGCCGTTCTTCCGCGTCAGCCTCAACTTCAGCGCGGTCTGGCTGAAAGAGAAGCTCGGCCGGTAACGCCAACCGAAGCACCCACCACCACACACACGGCAGTCGGACGAACTCAATGCAACCAATGCAACGAGTTTCGTCCGACTGCCACCTTTCCCTGCCCTTGACTTCGGTCGAGGTTAGAGAAAAGACAAACATCGCACCTACAACAACGGGCGAATACTCGCCCACTTCCAGGAGAAAAGCAATGGGCCTCATGCAGAGGTTGAGAGGCGGCAGCAGCTCCTTCGCGGCCCCGCGGGTTTCCACCCACGAGTACGCGAGGCGGGAGAAGGCCGCCAAGAAGCGCAAGCGCAAGACAGCGGAGCACAGCCGCCGCATCAACAACCGCAACCGGTAGCTCACCCCCCACCCCAGGAGGTACTGATGTACCGATTCCGCACCATCCTCGCGCTCGCGGCCGTCATGGCCGCCGCGTTCGTGGCCTGCAGAGAGGTTGTCACGCTAGACGACCTGGTCACCGACAAGGTGATTGAGGTCGCCGTGGCCTCGTTCGCCAAGGACATGCAAGAACCATGGTCCTACGCCAAGTCGCATGGGCCAACCTGGACCGCGAACATGAAAGCTCGGCACGCGGTCTTCGCCGAGCATCTCGGTGAGGACTGGTTCAACTTGTACTACAGCTCGCCCCTTCCCGGCCTCGCCATGAGCATCGCCCGTGAGTCACTGGACACCCCGGAGGAGCTGCGAGCGGCGTACCTTGGTCACAAGGCCAAGGTCATCGCCGAGATCCGGGAGCAGGGCATCGCGGGCGAGGTTGTCCAGGACGCCATCTACGCGTTGCCCTTCTTCTCGCCGCCGGGCAGCCCCAGTCCCCCTGACCCCTACGGCGACCGCGGCGTCAAAGAGTGGGCCGAACGCCGGCGCGCCGAAGGCGGCGACGCCCTGGTCGCGGCCTGGGGTGGGATCATCGCCGACCTCGCCAACTCGTTGTAGCCTTCGTCGGGAAAGAGACCCGGCAAGGTACCAACCACGGCCCGCATACCAAGCTAGCAACTTAGCAAGGTGTGCGGGCTGATTTTTTTTGGCCAATTTGTTTTTACCCCGGAATTTTGCTAAGCTAAAACCACTATGCATGGCGTAACATTAGTCATACAATACGGCTCGCAAACCACTGGCCGCACGCGGCCTGATTCTGATGTTGACGTGGCGGTTTTGGCGGATCAGCCGTTAACACTGGCGGACAAGGTTGCCTTAAGCCAAGACGTGGCCAAGGAATTGTCGGTTTCCGAGGATGTGATTGATATGGTGGATATCCGGACGGCTTCGCCTTTGTTGCAACAACAAATTTCCACGCATGGCCGGCTTTTGCGCGGCCAACGGGAGGATTGGCTGCGTTGGCGCGTCTCGGCCTGGAAGCAGTATCAAGACACCGCCAGATTCCGGCGCGCGCGCGAGCGATCATTAATGAAATCACATCATGTCTAAAGAAATTATTTTAAAAAAGATTGAACAGCTCAAGGCTTTGTTGGCGGAATTGGAAGCCCTATTGGCCAAACCAGCCGCGGATTTTATCAAAGATACGATTGTGATTCGGGCGGCAGAGCGCGACTTTCAGCTGATCGTTGAGTTGGCCAGCGACATTAATACCACTCTTTTGGTTGACACAACCGGCAAAACGCCGGACACCTATCGGCAATCATTCAGCGACATAAAAAAACTAGGTGTGATTGATAATGACTTAGCCACGGTGATGGGGGCGAGCGCCAAACTGCGGAACATTTTGGTGCATGAATATGATTTTGAGGAAGATTACGAGCGATTTTACGTTTCCGCCAAACAGATGATGCCGGACTATCAAAAGTATATAGAGGCGATTTTGAAATACGTGGCTTGATACATTCAGCGCCCACAACCCGCATGCCAAGCTAGTAGTTATAGCAAGGTATGCGGGCCGTTTTCTTTTGCAAAAATTTCGCGCGAGTTGACAGTAACGCGCTATCTGTAGTATTGTAATTTCTCGCCCTAGAACAACTGAATCAGCTTTCAACGCGCGACGATCCACATCACCCTACACGGGAAGATCTCGGCATGTATAGGACAATCGTGGCTCCAGGCGGCCCCAGGCGAGTCTGGGGACCGGCTGTGGTGAAGTACCAGGGCGGACCCGATGCGCACGCTCCGGCCCCTGGCATTGGCCGCGACGAAGCACTCTCCCTGGCGCGGTACGCCGGGCTCTCGGCCACGGGCGTGGCAATGAACTTGAGCGGGTACGCGTCCGACCTGCTGCCGGTCGGCCCCAACTGGATCAAACGCATCCAGGAGAAAACCGTGGCAGACATCTGCCGGGCAATGGAAACGCGGTGGGACCCGGGCAGGCCCGACAATATGTGGGGCAGTGTGAACTTCGGCAGAATCTTGCTGGAGTTCCAAGACACGAAGCACCCCGGCGAGTTCCTGTACGAGTACCAGCGCGCCTTGCGAGTGGGTAATGCCGTGATGTTTGACGGCGAGTACGACATCCTGAATCCGGACAAGTACCCGCTCACCGAAGAAGACGCGGATATCGGAAAGTCGTGGGGCTTCTCCGTGAGGCAACTTGAAGCGCGCAAGGCAGAGTACGTCGCGCTCCGCGTCATGGAGGTCGCCATGATCTTCAGGCTCATGTCCCACATGGCCCAACAGAAGCACCCGGGCATTGCCAAAGCCGTGGTGTTCTCCGCGTACCCGAATCTGGTGTGCAACTCCGCAAACGGCGCAACCGTGGAAGCACAGTATGGGGTCAGTTGGGCCATGATGGCGGACCGCAACCTCTCCTGGCGCAGCATCCGGCTGCCCCAAATCACGCATGCCATGGTTGCCTGGAACCAAGACGTGCTGCTCCCTGGGCAGGCGCGGGTCTGGGCGCGGACAGCGCCGCTCTCGGTGCTCCATGTGGTCCAGCTCGCGCCTTCCTTGGCCTCTGATCCGGAAAACTGGGCCAGGCTCATGGAGGACCGCATTCAGCTTATGCGGCGAAACAACATCTGGGACGACGGATTCGGGCTGGTAAACCTCCTCGGACCAGGCGAGACGTTCCACCAGTTTGACTTGACTGACAAGCTCGTCTACCAGACGCTCGGCAATGTCATGCGCGAGCGTGGCTTCATGGCAGATCCGGAGGACCAGGGCTTCTGACGACGAACCTTCAAGACCACCCCCTAACCCCCTCCTGATTACAGGAGGGGGAACTGTCGCCAAGAGAACGGCGCGACAACGACAACAGGCTCCCCGCCAATACGGAGGGAGCCTGCTTTTTATCATGACCACCCCCTCGCCCCCTCCTTAGTAAGGAGGGGGAACCATTACCCCCAGAACTTGATGCTGTACATGGCGTAGAGGAGGTAGCCCATGACCAAGACCGCGCCCTCGAATCTAGTGAGCTTGTGGTGGGATTTGAACAGCGCCGCAACCAGAATCGCGGCAAAGATGAACGCCGGAAAATCCATAATCAAGAGGTCCGGGTGGATCTCCAAAGGCTTGATGAGCGCGGCAACGCCCACCACCAAATGGATGTTCATGACGTTTGAGCCGATGATGTTGCCGATGCCAATGCCTGGCTGGTGCTTGACGGCCGAGACCAAAGTGACAACCAGTTCCGGGACGCTCGCGCCGATGGCGATGACCAGAATGCCAACCAAAAGCTCGGACACGTGGAACTGCTCTGCCAGAGCCAGGCTTGAATCAACAAAGAGTTTTGCCCCGAGGATAATGAGGATTAAGCCCAAAGCGATCCTGGCCCATGCCCGAGCGGTCCGCAATGCCTCTTCCTTGCGGCGCTGGTGCTTGTGCTTGCCCAGCGTTTTCCGCATTTCCGCGTGGGACGTGCGGATGGAGTACCACTGGAACGCGATGCCGAGGAGGATGAGGATAATGGCATCCCCGCGGCTGATGAGGAGGTCAAACGCTAAAAAGTAAATCAACACCGCGGCGAGCATGACCCAGGGAAACTCGTGCTTTAAGGTGCTCGCCTGGATCTTGATGGGGGCGACTATGGCGGCCAAACCGAACACGAGCGCGAGCTTGAGTATGGAGGAGCCGAGCGCGTTTCCGATGATGAGGTCAGTGCCGCTTGCGAGCGAGGCTGTGATGCCAATGGAAAGCTCGGGCATGATGCCCCCGAGCGTGACCACGGACAAGCCCACCACTGCGGTTGAGACGCCCATTTTGGCGGCGAGCGAGGACGCGTAGGACACGAGCAAGTCAGCCCCCTTGTACAGGGCAAGCACGCCTATTGCCAAAAACAGGATTACGAAAAACATCATCAAATATTTGTATTAGGTGTTTGTTTTTTCCACAGCCGCAGGCTCCGCGGCGGACGCTCGCTCCTCATCATCCAGGAGCCGGAAATCCAAATGGAACCCGCCCCAGTGCTTTGCGGAAAAGTTGTACGCCCATGCCACGATGACGCCCACCACAGCGCCGATAACCGCGAACAGCACAACGCCGATGGCGAGCGATACGGCGCCCGTGCCGAACGCCGTGGTGCCGGTTGCGAGCGAGATGACGGCGAAAATCACGTACACCACCACCGCGAGAAAGCTGGCCACGCGGGCCGAAGATTTTGCCGAGATTGTTTTGAGCTCGTACATATTATCTGAATGAAACGTTATATTTTTTTTCTAACGATGCCCGGAGCTTGCCGATGATATCATCCACTTCCCTTGATGCAAGCGTGCGGTCCGTGGAGAAGAAGGTGAGCCGCAGCGCCAGGCTTGCTTCTTGCGCGAGCCCGTGGTACACGTCAAACAGTGCAACCTTTTTGATGAGCGGATTGAAGTTGGAAATGGCACGCTCAAGCTCCCTGTATTCTACCACAGAAGGCGCGGTGAGCGAAAGGTCGCGCTCCACAACCGGGTAAAACGGAATGGCTGCGTACGTTGTTTTCTCTTTTGCGGCCGCGGCACGCAGCGTTTCCAGATCAAGAAACGCGATGGCGCACGAGCTGCGGAACCGCAATCCCGGAACAGACCCCTTGGGATAGATGGCGATGCATCCGATGGCGCGCGTATTGATGCTCATGCGGTAGGTTGCGCGCTCTTTTTCGACAGTTGGGCGGCTGCCTGCGAAAGACTCAACAATCCCGAGCAGCGTTCGGTAAAGCTCTTCGTCGGACTGAACAGTGTTGATGAGGCCGATTGCCGCTTTCCAGGACTCCCCTTTTGTTTTGCGGAACACTTTTCCGATCTCAAATAATTTGAACTGTTCGCGGGAAAGCTGGGCGCTGTTTTGAGATAACTTTTGCAGCATCCACGGGCCAAGCGACGAGCGCAGGTACGGATACTCGTCATTCACCGGATTGGTGAGCCTGATGTGCTCTGCTTTTGAATGTCCGGAACGCTTGATGGCGTCTTCCCCGTAGAACGAATACGTCAAGAGTTCGGAGTACCCAAGCCCCGCGAGGAAGCGGCGCAGGCGCGCGCGCAGCCCGTGCAGCGGCTCAATCCTCGGGCTTGCCAATTCCGCGGTCGGCAAGGTCTTGGGCAGCTTGTTGTAGTCCAGTATCCTGCCCACTTCTTCTATGAGGTCCGCTTCTTCGCTGATGTCATGGAGCCGCCACGAGGGAACCGTGACGCGTATGCGTTTTGGCGAGCCAGTAACGCCACAGCCGAGAGAAGCCAAAATTGATTTGATTTTTTGAGCGGGCGCTTCAACTCCCAGAACCCTGCGCACTTCGGAAACCGCAAGCATGATGGAACGCCTGGGAATATCCGCGCTTCCTGATGACACAATGCCTTTGAGAATGGTGCCGCCGACAAGCTCACGAATGAGAGATGCCGCATAGTCAATCGCCTCCTCCGCAACTCCCGAATCAACTCCTTTTTCAAATCGCAGGGATGATTCGCTACGCAATCCCAAGGCTTTTGACGTTGCGCGCACCGAAGCGGCATTGAACACCGCGGATTCAAGGATGATGTTCTGGGTGCCGTTGTTGATGGCGCTCTGCTCTCCTCCCATGACCCCCGCGATTGCTGCCGGGCGTTTCTCATCCGCGACCACGAGCATGCCGGGCTTGAGGATGTAGGTTGCGCCATCCAGAGCCGCGACTTTCTCGCCCTGGCGGCTAGCGCGCACCGTAATGGTGTCCCCTGCCATCCTGTTCGCGTCAAACGCGTGCAAGGGGTGCCCGATCTCGTACATCACGTAATTCGTGATATCAACCACGTTGTTGATGGATGCGATGCCAGCCTGGGCCAGGCGGTTCTTGAGCCACAGCGGAGATGGCACGATTTTGACTCCCTGGATGACGCGAGCGCAGTACAAGGGGCATAGTTTTTTATCCGCAATCACGACTTTGACCGAAGATGACGCGGGAGTGCCGCTCTCCCTGATTCCCCCTCCTTTACCAAGGAGGGGGCTAGGGGGTGGTTTAAGTTTTAAGCCATACAGCGCCGCAACCTCGCGCGCCAGTCCGCGGATGGAAAAGCAGTCGCTGCGGTTCGGGGTGATGGCGAGCTCAAGCACGGTCTCATCCAATCCCAAAAGCTTGATTGCGTCATCTCCCACTTTTGATGAACCAGGTAGGATGTAAATGCCGGAATGATCATCGCTGATGCCAAGCTCCCGCGGGCTTGCGAGCATGCCGTTTGACTTGATGCCGCGAACCTCGCGCGCTTCAATCTTCAACCCCGGAACACTCCCCCCGACGAGCACGCACGGCACTTTTTGGCCGACCTTGATGTTCGGGGCTCCGCACACGATTTCCAATAACGACTTTTTGCCCACATCAACGTACGCGAGCCGGAGCTTGTCCGCATTCGGGTGCGGCTTGATCTTTTTGATGTGGCCTACCACGATTTTTGAAAGCCCGCGCGTGTTGTCCGTGATTCTCTCCACCTCGCTGCCGGACAACGTCAACCGCTCCGCAATCTCGTGCGGAGAAGCTTTCACGTTTACAAATTCTTTAAGCCAGCTAATGGGTAGATTCATATGCTTCTGCTTCCCCTCCCTTCAAGGGAGGGGTTAGGGGAGGGTTTGAGGGATTTCAAACTGTCACAATATTTTTTTAAATCGTAGCGTATGAATTCAGGATTCTCCAATACGTGATCATTATGGTAACGCTTGATACGGAAATTAAACTTTCTCAAGTAGGCTTCTCGTTCTTTATCTTGTAAAGGCTGACCGCCTTCCCCATGAATCTCTCCATCGACCTCAACTATCAATTTAAGTATTGGGCAATAGAAATCTACAATAAACCTTCCTATTCCGTGCTGGCGTCTGAACCTATGTCCTAATTGATTATTTCTTACAACACTCCATACCACCAATTCGGCTTTCGTCATTTCCTTACGTAACTCCCTCCGTCTATGTTTCGTGTCTTTCTGATTAAGCAACTTTATTGAATGCTTCATGTCCCTCCCACCTCCCCTAACCCCTCCTCAGAGAGGAGGGGAACTCAAAACTGCTCTATAAACCGCAAGTCGCCGGAGTATGACAAACGGATATCGTCAACCCCGTAGTAGAGCATCATTAAGCGGTCTATGCCCAGGCCGAACGCGAATCCTGAATACTTCTTGGGATCTACGTTCATGTTAGCCAGCACGCTCGGGTGCACCATGCCGCTCCCGAGCGTTTCGATCCACCCGGACTGCTTGCAGAATGAGCATCCTTTTCCCTTGCACAGCAAACAGCTCATATCAATGTCCATGGACGGCTCGGTGAACGGATAAAAATGGGGCCTGACCCTGATTTTGGCTGTCGGTCCGTACAGACGCTTGATGAAGAGCTCCAGCGTTCCCATGAGGTCAGTGACGCGAATGCCGCGGTCAATGACCAGGCCCTCCACCTGGTAGAACGTGGTTTCGTGCCCCGCGTCCGTGCGCTCGTTGCGGAACACGCGGCCCGGCACCAGTAATCTGACAGGCGGCTTGCGCGTTCGCATGGCGCGGATTTGCACCGGGGACGTGTGCGTGCGCAACACCAGGGGCCTGCCGCGCTTGTCATGCGTATCAACATAGAACGTGTCCTGGATGTCGCGCGAGGCATGGTCTTCCGGAACGTTGAGCAAATCAAAATTATACTCCTGGGTTTCCATTTCCGGGCCTTCCACCACCTCGTACCCCATGTTCACGAAAATGTCTTCTATCTTTTCCAGGAATTGGGTGATGGGGTGTAGGTGCCCCACAACCGGAGCAATGCCCGGAAGCGTGTGGTCAAACCCGCCTCCTCCCGCCTCTCCGGCGGGCAGGCGGCGGGCAGGCTTGATGACGGACTTCTTTTGCTGGATGATGTCGGAGAGGTCTTTTTTTATGTCATTAATCAGCCTGCCGATAACCGGGCGCTCTGCCGCTGCCAAGGCTTTCATTTCCTTGGAAAGGCGGGCAAACTCCGCTTTGCGCCCCAGGAACTGCTTTTCCAGCTTTGCGATGGTTTCCGGGTCAGTTGCCTTTTCAAACGCGGCAAGCGCATCTTTCCTCAATTGTTCCAGACGCTTTTTCATAGCTCCTGCACCTCTTCCTTTCCGATGAAAAACACTTCAATCAAAACCACGGCTACGACGAGGATAGCCGCGTTCCACCAGGTTAAGAGCTCAAAGCGCGACAAGTAGAGCGCGAGCACCACCACGATTGAGAGGAATGACGCCTGGCGCAAACTTACGGCGACCGGGCGATCCTTCTTGCGCAGCTTGCGCGCGGAAAGCATGAGTGTGCCGAGCAAACCCCACAAAAACAGGAACAAACTGACAGTCACGAACACAAACCCGGTCCACTCCGCTGTCCTTGGATCAACGTTCGTCAAACCGAAAAACAAGAGCCCCGCGAACACGAGGGTGGTAACCAGCATGCCGATGATGGCGTTTTTGTGCTGCATAGTGATTCCATTGTACTAAAAACGCGCTGTTTTGACAAACAGGGAGAAAAAGGTTCCTGACACCTTTTTCTAACTACATCACGCCTGACTCGCCCAAGTCGCGAAGATACTCAACGTCTTCGGACGGGTAGAACCTATCCTCAACCGGAGCGAAGTCGCTCTCATGGATGCGCGCGATGACATCCAAGACCCAGTCTTTTACTTCCTGCTTCTCTTTGTCCGTGCCAACGAATGAAACCAGATTTTCGCCGGTCTTGATGTTCTCCGCGTCAATGTAGTGGTACGCGAGCTCCCTGACTTTTTCTTTAAACACTTCTTCGGCGGCAATCTGGTAGATGAGGAGCTGGAACTTGTCTTCCTTGGCAAGCGTGCTTTTCGGTTTGCCGGTCTTGTAATCAACGATTCTGACTGAACCGTCAGCAAGCTGGTCTATGCGGTCCATGCGGCCTACGATGGTGTACTCGCCGATTCTGACGCTGAATCCGCGCTCCAGGGCTTTGACATCCGGAGTTTCGCCTGATGATGAGAGGTGCGCGTAAAAATCCTTGAGCCTGCTCTTGCCTTGCTTGTAGTACTTTTCCTTTTGTTCCGCATCTTCATACCAGTCATCAATCCAGGATTTTTCGTACAGAGCGAGCAGCTCGTCAAGTAAAACCCCAATCCCCGGAGCGGCGTTAGGATTGCTTCGGGGGCCATCCGACCCCCTCGCAATGACACTGCCGAACAAGCTTCCCTGCGAGACTGCGGTGCGCGAACGCTGCGCGAGCGCCTGGAAAAACTGCTGCAAGGTTGCGTGCATGGTGGAGCCGTAGCTGAACACGTACTTGCCTTTGGTGGGAACCTTGTAGATGAACT
>CAYIMZ010000002.1:15039-23328 GCA_964364695.1 uncultured Gammaproteobacteria bacterium
GTGGAGCCGTAGCTGAACACGTACTTGCCTTTGGTGGGAACCTTGTAGATGAACTGCAATTTGTACTCAAACGGGTCAGCGTCAAAAATCCTCAACTGGGTAAATGAGAAGCGCTTGGGAATGTAAAATTTGAAATCCTGTTTCAGCTGCCGCCGGACTTTCGGGAGAAAACTGGTGTGGTCACCTGCCAGCGGTTCAATGCTTGGAGTGAATGATGGGTGCGCTTCGCCAAGCTCAACCAAAAACCGCGAAAGCTTTTTCTTTTGCGCGCCCCCGTAGTTTTCCGCTGACGTAAAAAACAAGCCCTGTTTCGCGCGTGTCATTGCCACATAGAACAATCTGCGCTCTTCTTCCAAATGGTGATCCCCCTCTGGGATTACTTCCTTGACCAGAGCATCCGGAATCTCAATTGCTTCCCTGCGCTCTATGGTCGGAAACCTCCTATCAACCAGGTTCGTGACAAACACATACTTGAACTCCAGCCCCTTTGCGCTGTGGCACGTCATGACGCGCACCATTTCCGGGCCAGCCTCAACATCCGGCGGCAGGGAGCCGGAATCTCCGGAGTCGCGCTCCTGTTTGATGATGTTCACCACGTCTTTCACGCGCACGTCGCCGAGCGCAGACTCAATTTCCTTAAGGTGGTCCCAGAAGTAGCGGAGGTAGCGGTACTCGCGAATGGAGTCCGCGTCCGGCATTGCATTGAGGTAATCAAAGTATCCCTCGTCCTGCATCCAGTCAAACAAAACTGACGTAGGTTTCTGGCTCTTTGCAAGGTCGCTGTACTTTTCAATCCACGAGCGCAAGCCCTGCATTGCAAGCACCGCATCCCCGTCCGAAACTCCGGCGAGCTGGGGCTGTTTCAAAATTTCGTACAACGTGACGCTCTTCTTGGTCGCGTGGTGCGTGAGCTTGATGATCTCCTCAATGGGTATGGCGAGGAACGGCAGATTGAGCAAACGGAAGATGGCGCGGGACTCGTGGTAGTCGTCCAGCACGTCAAAAAACGCGAGAATGTTCGCCACGATGGTGGTCTTGTACAATCCGGACGCCGCATAGTTCTGGTGCGGCACATTGAGCGATGCGAGAGCGTCTTCAAAAATCGCGGCCTGGGAGTTGGCGCGCACCAACACCGCAAAATCGTTCCAGGTCGCATCTTTGTCGCGTTTTTTTAATTCCGCGATTGTTTCCGCAACAATGCGCGCTTCATCATTCGCGGTCTGGGCGTGCAAATGCGTGACTGATGCAATTTCCTTGGTCTGGGATACAAGCTTTTTGCTTATCACTCCCCCTGCCAAGGGGGAGTCGGAGGGGGTCTGCGTGGTGGTGCGCCCGTGCTTCAACCCCCCCTCATTCCCCCCCTTGGCAGGGGGGGAGGCATGGGCCTCCAGGCGGTTGGGGTTATTGAGCTGGATGAAATCGTACGCCGCATCCAGTATTGCCTGTCCTGATCGGTAGTTTTTGACGAGCGCAACCGTAGCGACGTCTTTGTAGTCCTTTGAAAACTGGATCACATTGGACATGCTCGCCCCGCGGAACCGGTAGATTGACTGGTCATCATCCGCAACAACGGTAAGGTTGTCCTGCGGTAAGCTAAGCATTTTGACCAGCTCATACTGGGCCCAGTTCGTGTCCTGGAACTCATCAACCAGCACGTGCTTGAATTGTTCTTGATACTTTTTGAGCACGTTCGGGCGTTCGCGGAACAGTTTCAAAGTGTAGTTGATGAGGTCGCCGAAATCCATCTTGTTATTATCAAGCAAAAGCTGCTGGTATGCGTGAAACGCGTTCGCCAGCTCCAGCACATTTCCCCCCCCTGCCAAGGGGGGGTCAGGGGGGGTCTGTGACCTGCCGCCGCTTGCCTCCATATCATCTCTTGATGCTTTCAACCCTTCCGCGTATGCGAGATAGCTTTCGGGCGTTACTTCCTCATCTTTCAACCGCGAAAAGTGCGTGAGCATGGAACGGATGAATTTGGTGGGATTATTCGTGGGCTGATAGTAATCCAGATTAAACTTCGCAAGATGCTCGCGCACTAAAAGCCACTGGCCCGTATTGTCCAACAGCTCCACGTCCCCGGGCAAGCCAATGTCCAATGCATGGCTGTCCAGCACGCGCTGGCAGAACGTGTGGAACGTTGACACCCACAGATCAACATACCCGTACGGCAAGAGCTTGTCGCAGCGCTCTATCATCTCATCCGCCGCTTTGTTGGTGAACGTGAGCGCAAGAATTTGGTCTGACCGCAAACCTTGCTCCATGACGAGCCACGCAAGCCGCCGGGTGATGACCGTGGTTTTGCCGGTTCCCGCGCCTGCCACAATCAAAAGCGGCCCTTTCGCGTGGGTGACGGCCTGTTGTTGCTCGAGATTAAGTCCCTCCAGAATTCCCCCTCCTCGTTGAGGAGGGGGCAAGGGGGTGGTCTTTTTTTCCATGGCTCTATGCTATCACTTTTTTATGTCCCCTACGAATTTAGCTCCTCGGCTCGGAAGTGAAAAAACAAGCTTTTTCACTTCGCTCGCTCTACGTCGCTAATAAACGCTTCCGGTGTGACGATGGGGATGCCGTTGTATGACCCAAGCGCGAGCAGATGCGCATCGCCTGAAACCACAAAATCCGCCTGTGCCGATTCTGCGCAAGCGAGAACGTGGTTATCAGATGGATCATCTTTAACAGCGTCAACCGGAAGTGGTTCGGCCACCGCATACGCCCGGCTCGATACCAATCTGATAATCTCCTCTGGCCGCACGTTGGCGCGATCCAATTGCGGTTTGAATTTTTGGTACGAGAGCACGCGAGCGAGCTCGGCGCGCATCTGCTCTGTCATGCATGGCGTCACTGCCCCCGAGCGAACAGCGTCATAAATGGGTTTGAGGCTCTTCTGCCACAGGAACGCAGAAATGACCACGTTGGTATCCAGAACAGCGCGCATACCCTATGCGTTCTTTCTGGCCCATGCAACTGCTTCGTCTATAAGTTCTGGAGAGATGTCCAGTTTTGCCTTTTTGAGCTTCTCCTCGTACACATCCCACTCCGATTCGGAAGCAGGCTCAATGATGAGCCTCCGGCCGCCGTCCGCAAACACCATAATGTCGCGGTCGCGCCACACGTTGTCCACCTCTTTCGGCAAGGTGATGGTTCCGTTCTTGATTTTAGCGGCTGTTGGATTCATATGCATACAGTATACAGCTTTACCCAGGGGATTGTCCATAAATGCTGATGTTTGATGGAAGAGCTTGGCGATATTTTAGCAAAAAATCACCATTTTAGGCTAGTTTTAGGCATATTTTGGTGATGATGTTTGACTATTTTTTATGGATGTGGTATAATTATATTATAACAAAATCGTACACCCAGCCCGCCGAAAAGGCGCGGCACAATCCGAGGTTAAAAAGATGCGACGCTCATCCGTAGCAACAATGATCTTCGCGATCGCCGCCGCAGTCGTAGCCGCGGCCTACCTGGACCACAGCGATGAGGCCGCGCTTGCCCGGCTGGCCTGGGACCAGGCAGTGGCCGTCACCGAGCCGTCAGTGTCGGCCAAAACCCTGCTGGCCCGCATAGAACGGCGCGAGAGCATCATCATCGCGGAGCACATCGCGTCTGCGGATTCGTTCCAGGCGGTCAAAAGCCGCCTCAATGCGCTCTGGGCCGAGTACTGCCGACTGGAGGACGAGCGGCTGGCAGCAGGGCTGCCGGACCTGGGAACGGCCAGGCCCGGCGAGCTGTAACACTAAGCTCGCCGCCGACCACATCCGCACCCAAAGCCCGACTGGACACTCCTCTCCAGCTCGGGCTTCTTCTTTTTGCAAACCTCCCCATCACCACCCCCTCGCCCCCTCCTCATTAGAGGAGGGGGAAACGCATCGCGAAGCACAAAGACGCAAAATAATCAAGCCCCGAGAGGCGTTGACATAAAGCGCGAAAAAAACGAGAATACACGCGCACCGTGCTTTATCAAACACCCCGGAACTGGTATACTGGTTCTGTTGAGAAATTCACCAATCCGTATGCAGCTTTCGCCCCAGCACTATGCGCACGCCTGGCACCGGCTCCTGGCCCAAGCGGGCTCCAAGGAGCGCGCCGCAGTGTCCAAACGTATGCTCAAGTATTTGCACCGGACCAACCGCTTGCGGTGGCTGCCGGAGATCCTGCGGCGCCTCGGAATGCTCCTTGAGCGCGGCCAGAACGCCGAGAGCGTGCTCGTGGTGAGCGCGCGCGAGATGAGCGCGGCCGAAGCCGACACGCTGGCGGCCGGCGTGGTGGGAGCGCGCGCGGGCTCCGTGACGCGGCGCGTTGAAAGCGGACTGCTCGGGGGCGTGCGGATTGAAACCGCCAACAGCCGCTGGGACGCAAGCCTCGCCGCCACACTCAAGGCGCTGCAAAAACGTTTAACGGCATAATGTATGGATGCAATCATAGAACAGCTCAAAGCCGACATCGCGGACTTCAAAGCCGACATCGCCAAGGAACACATCGGCACCGTGATTGCCGTTTCGGACGGCATCGTGACCGCGACCGGCCTCGCGGACGTCGGGGTCATGGAAATGGTGGAGTTTGACAACGGCTCGCTCGGCGTGGCGCTCAACCTGGAAGAAGGCAGCGTCGGCATTATGGTGCTCGGCGAGTACCGCTCAATCAGCGAGGGCATGAAGGCCAAAGCGCTCGGGAACATCCTTGAGGTGCCCGTGGGAGAGGAGCTCATCGGCCGCGTGGTGAACCCGCTCGGCATTCCCAAGGACGGCAGACATCTGAAAACCAAGCGCACCTACCCGCTG
This sequence comes from uncultured Gammaproteobacteria bacterium, assembly GCA_964364695.1. Classification (GTDB taxonomy): domain Bacteria; phylum Patescibacteriota; class Patescibacteriia; order UBA2169; family UBA2169; genus CG10-46-32. The sequence continues at coordinate 19,818 of CAYIMZ010000002.1, forward strand.
GAACGCGTGGCGCCCGGCGTGATTACGCGCAAATCCGTGCACCAGCCCGTGCAGACCGGCATCAAGTCCATTGACGCCATGATTCCCATTGGCCGGGGCCAGCGCGAGCTCATCATCGGGGACCGCCAGACCGGCAAGACCGCGGTCGCCATTGATACGATTCTGAACCAGAAGGGCCAGCGCCTGACGTGCATCTACGTTGCCATCGGCCAGAAAGAATCAAAAATCGCGCAGATTGTGACGCGCCTGGAGAAAGCCGGTGCCATGGACTACACCATTGTGGTATCCGCGTCTGCCGCAGAATCGGCAGCCCTGAACTACCTCGCCCCGTACGCGGGCGCCGCCCTCGGCGAGTACATCATGGACCAGGGGGGCGACGCGCTCATCATCTACGACGATTTGTCCAAGCACGCGGTTGCGTACCGCCAGATTTCGCTGCTCCTGCGGCGGCCGCCCGGCAGGGAAGCGTACCCCGGGGACGTGTTCTATCTGCACTCGCGGCTGCTTGAACGCGCGGCAAAACTGAATGATGACCACAAGGGCGGCTCCCTGACCGCGCTGCCCATCATTGAAACCCAGGGCAACGACGTGTCCGCGTACATCCCCACGAACGTGATCTCAATCACGGACGGCCAGATCTACCTTGAATCATCCCTGTTCAACAAGGGCTTCCGTCCCGCCATTAACGTAGGCCTGTCCGTGTCGCGCGTGGGGGGAGACGCGCAGATTAAAGCGATGAAAAAAATTGCCGGCTCGCTGCGGTTGGATTTGGCGCAGTTTCGGGAGCTGGAAGCGTTCACGCAGTTCGGCAGCGACCTGGACGAAACCACGCGCGCGCGCCTTGAGCGCGGCAAGCGGTTGGAGCAGCTCCTCATCCAGCCCCAGTACTCCCCGCTCCCGGTAAGCGAGCAGGTGGCGCAGCTATACGCGGCCGTGAAGGGGCTCATGGATGACGTGGCGGTCGGGCACGTGAATGAGTTCGCGAACGGGCTCTCGGAGTACGCAGCCAAGAATGAACCCGAGCTCCTCTCGCGCATAGAAAAGGAAGGGATGTTTGATGAGAAGTGGGAAAAGAGCATGGTAAAAACGGTGAAAGCGTACAAGATGACTGTTGACAAGAGCTGGATGGTGGAACACAAGGCGGAGCAAAAAGCGTAACACACATGCCTGCAAACACGAAAGAAGTAAAACGGCGCTTAAACTCCATCAAGAGCACGCGCAAAATCACCAAGGCCATGGAGCTCGTTGCCGCGGCCAAGATGCGCAAGGCGGTTGAGGCCGCGCAGCGCACGCGCACGTACCACCATTTGGCCTGGGGCATTGCGGACCGCCTGCTCTCCTCGCGGCTCCTTTTCGCTTCGGAGAACCCGACAAAGCGCTTCTTTGAAGAACCGGATGAGGTGAAACATACGACCGTGATCGTGTTCACCGGAAACCGGGGCCTGGCGGGCGCCTTTACCGCGAACGTGGTGCGGGAGGTTGCCCCCCTCGTGAGAGAACAGCAGGCTCGCCAGGGCGGCGAGAGGGACGTGGAAATCATTGCCATCGGCACCCGCGGCGCAACCACGCTCGCTTCGCTTGGGGGGCGCGTGGCGCTCGCCTACAAAAAAGACTCAACCGCCGCAACCGACGCGTCCATACGCGAGGTGGCGGACCACGCGTACCACGCGTTCCGGAGCACGCGGACAGACCAGGTGCTCGTCGCGTACACGGACTACAGGAGCGCCCTCTCGCAGCGCGCCGTGGTGCGGGAGCTGTACCCGTTCAAGCGCCAGTCCCGCGTGGGGCTCGGGGAAGACGAAACCGGACGGACGGCCGAAAAAATCCTTGAAGCGCCCGGGAAGCTTGAGTACCTCTACGAGCCGAATAAGTACGACATACTGGACTACCTCGCGTTGCGCATCGGACAGGCCGAGCTCTACCAGGCGCTGCTTGAATCCAACGCGAGCGAGCACTCTTGCCGCATGGTCGCCATGAAGAACGCGTCCGACGCGGCGGGCGACATGGTGGACGAGCTGGTGCTGGAATACAACAAGGCGCGCCAGGCAGCCATCACCCGCGAAATCGCGGAAATTTCCGCAGGCACTGCGGCCGTATCATAACCTTTAATGAAAAGATGCTGAAACATTTTTCAGCATGACGAACGCCATATGCAGGGAACCATTTCACAAATCATCGGGCCGGTCGTTGACGTTGCGTTTCCGGATGGGGAGGCACTTCCGGCAATCTACGACGCCCTGGAGCTTGAGCACGCGGGCAAGCGGCTCGTGCTTGAGGTGCAGTCGCACGTGGGATCAAACACGGTGCGTACCATTGCCATGGACGCTCTTGACGGCCTGAAGCGCGGAACGAGCGTGGAGGCGACCGGATCCCCCATCACGGTACCGGTCGGAAAGAAAGTCCTCGGCCGCATCTTCAACGTGATCGGAGACCCGATTGACGGCGGGCCGGCTCCCGCGGGCGCGAAACGCCTCCCCATCCACCGCGAGCCGCCCAGCTACACCGACCAGTCCACCGAAGCGCAGATTCTTGAAACCGGCATCAAGGTGATTGACCTTATCTGCCCGTTCGTGCGCGGCGGAAAAGTGGGCCTCTTCGGCGGCGCGGGCGTGGGCAAGACCGTGGTGATCCAGGAGCTCATCAACAACATCGCAAAGGCGCACGGCGGGTACTCGGTGTTCGCGGGCGTGGGAGAGCGCACGCGCGAGGGAAACGACCTCTACCACGAAATGAAGAACTCGGGCGTGCTGGACAAGGTTGCCATGGTCTTCGGCCAGATGAACGAGCCGCCGGGAGCGCGCATGCGCGTGGGCCTCACCGGGCTCACCATAGCCGAGCACTTCCGCGACAGCGAAGGCCAGGATGTGCTGTTCTTCATGGACAACGTGTTCCGCTTCACGCAGGCGGGCAGCGAAGTGTCCGCGCTTCTCGGGCGCATCCCCTCTGCCGTGGGGTACCAGCCCACGCTCGCCCACGAGATGGGAACCATGCAGGAGCGCATCACCTCAACCAAGAAAGGCTCCATCACGAGCGTGCAGGCCGTGTACGTGCCCGCAGACGACCTCACGGACCCGGCGCCCGCCACCACGTTCTCGCACTTGGACTCAACCGTGGTGCTGAACCGCTCGCTCGCCGAACTCGGCATCTACCCGGCCGTTGACCCGCTTGACTCAACCTCAACCATTTTGAGTCCCGACATCGTAGGAGACGAGCACTACCGCGTGGCGAGAAGCGTGCAGCAGATCCTGCAGCGCTACAAGGATTTGCAGGACATCATCGCGATCCTGGGCATGGAGGAGCTCTCTGAAGAGGACAAGCTCGCCGTTAGCCGGGCGCGCAAAATCCAGCGTTTCCTCTCGCAGCCGTTCCACGTGGCAGAGGCGTTCACCGGGCACACAGGAGTGTACGTGTCCCTGAAAGACACCATTGCCGGCTTTGACGAAATCATCCGGGGCACGCACGACGCAAAGGACGAACAGGCGTTCTACATGAAGGGCACCATTAAGGACGT
>CAYIMZ010000002.1:23428-25739 GCA_964364695.1 uncultured Gammaproteobacteria bacterium
ACGGTGCTCCAAGAAGAAGTTGAGGAGGTGGTCGCCAACACGCGCGACGGACAGATAACGGTGCTCGCGCACCACACGCCCCTGGTGACCATCCTTAAGCCGGGCGCGCTCATTGTGCGCGCGAACGGAGCCGAGCGGCCCCTCGCGGTGGCGGGCGGCGTGCTCGAGATGTTCAACAACACGCTCGTGATTCTCGCGGACACCGCGGAGCACGCCGAAGAAATTGACCTTGAGCGCGCGGAAAAACGCGCGCGGGAACTCGTGGAGCAACTCAAGGAAAAATCCAAACTGGACATCACCACCTACTCAACGCTTGCGTACATGCTGGAGCGCGACCGCGCGCGCATTGAAGTGTTTAAGCGGTGGCGCAAGTAGCGGCGCGCGACGCACACGCAGGGTTAGCGCAGTTTCGCGACCGCATTCCGGACGTACTCGCGGTCTTTTTCTTTGGTTACTTTCTCCTTGAGAATCTTTTCAAGCGCCAGGATCACGAGGTCCGCGGTTTCGCGCTTTAAGGCGGTTGCCATGTCTTCCTTTTCCTGCCGCATGGCGCGCTTGGCGGCAGCGAGGAGGGCCGCTATCTCGCTCTTGGCTTTGGCTTTCACCTCGTCCGAGAGCGTGGCCGCATCCGCTCCGGCGCGCTCAAGGATTGCTCCGGCTTCTCGCTCGGCCGCGGCCACTCTCGCGCGGTACTCCCCTTCGCTCCGCTCAAGGCGCTCGGCGAGCTTTGCGGCGTTTTCCAAGCTACCGTCAATCACCTTCTGCCGCTCGGCGAGCTTTGCGGTGAGGGGTTTGAGGATCAAAAACCAGAGAATCACGGCCACGACAATGAAATTCCCGAGCTGGAACAGAAACAGCGCAGGCTCAATCCCGAACGAAGCGAGGATTCCCATACCGCTACTGCAGGGTAAACACCACCACGAGCGCGTAGATGGCGATTGATTCGGCGAACGCGGCGCCCAAAAGCATCGGCACAAACACCTTGCCCGAAGCCTCGGGGTTGCGGCCGATTGACTCAAGCGCCTTGGCAACCAAGCGGCCGATGGCGAGGGCCGGGCCTAGTCCGCCGACCGCAATGCCAAAGGCTTTGGCCATGACCACGATTGATTCGTGTTCCATATCATTTCCTTTCTGTGCCGCCGCGCGGCTCGAGGGGATGTGTGTTTAACCTCGTCCGCACAGCGCGTGTTATATGTTCTATAAGCTTGGAAACGCTCCGTTAGCGCGCCTCACTGTGCTGCTCTTCGTGCTGGGGCGCGGTCGTCATCACGGAGAGGTACATCAACGTCAGCATAGCAAATACGCCGGCCTGCACAACCCCCACCAAGAGCTCCAGGAGCATGAACGGAGCCGGCACGAGTACCCCGGCCAAAGCGCTCATCACCGAGAGCAGCACCTCGCCGGCAAACACGTTGCCAAAGAGACGCAAGGAGAGCGAGAGCACCTTGGCGAGCTCGCTCACGATTTCTATCAGCCCCACGAGCACTTCAATCAGGGCCGTGAACACGGCTATGGGGCCGCGCCGGAAGCTCTTTATAAGCGGCACGATCTGGATGAACCGGCCGATGTGCGTGAACACGCCCACGGTCGCAAGCCCATAGAGGTGCGAGAGCGCCACCGCCGAGACGGCCATGGCCGCGGTGAGGTTCAGGTCCGTGGTGGCCGGCCGCAGGAGGAAGTGGCCGCCGAAGAGGATGGTCCCGGTGCCCGGCACAATCCCGAGCCAGTTGGAGAGGAGGATGAAGAAGAACACGGCTCCGACCAGGGGCAGGAACCGCATGGTGTTCCGGCGCTCTCCGGTGACCTGGTCAAAGTAGCCGAGCAGGATTTCCAGAAAAAACTCAAAAAAATTCTGCACTTTCCCGGGCCGCACCCGGGCCTTCACGCTGATGAGGATGCCGAGCGCCAAAAAAACCAGTATGGCGATCCACGCGTTCACCATGGTGTTGGTTACCGGAAGGGAGCCGAGGTGGCCCACCACGTCCGGGGCTAGGTTGGGGATGTGGAACTCCATGCTCGTGTTTGTTACTCCTTCCCGGTTTCTCTCTCGCCCAGGCGCTGGTACTCCTGCCCGTAGCGCTTGGCTTTCCGGTAGATAATGATGCCGGACACCGCCGCAGCGAGGATGAACGCGATGACCGTGAAGAGCCAGCCCTGGCCGTACCGGCTGTCCAGCTCGCGGCCGATGAGCACGAACGCCACAACCGGCGCCGCGATGGCCATCCCAAAGTCACCCGCAATCTTGAGGCCAAACACATAGTACTTCCGGTCCGGTGAGATTGCTGCCATACTACTCCATCATCCCCAATGC
>CAYIMZ010000002.1:25839-27849 GCA_964364695.1 uncultured Gammaproteobacteria bacterium
CGCAGCCGAGTACTTTGCCCACTTCCTGGAAAAGCGCCCCCAGGGAGAGATTATTGAGGAGGCTGTCCAGGCAGTCTCCTCTGACTGCTACGTGCATTCGGGAATGTACGACTTTACGGTCGGCACCGCGCACGGCCGGGACACAGTCCACGCGCGGTTTTCGTTCGTGTGGCAGAAAAACGAAGATGGCGAGTGGCGCATTGTGCACCACCATTCGTCCGTCTTGCCAGAGGGGGCATAAGCACGCTCCGAATGCCCGTGCAGCCATTCTCCGCCAGCAACTCAAAACCAGCCCGGCGCACACCGGGCTGGTTTTTAAATGCGAAACTATTTACTCATCTCGCCTGCGACGAGAACGACCCCGAACGCAACCAAGACAACCGGCCACACCGGAAACTCGGCATCCACAAATCCCATCTGCCGCGCGTACAAGAGCAGGCCAAGGATTATCAAAAACACACCAAACGTGATGTGCGTGGAGTGTACCATCAATTTTTTTGCCATAGTTTTGTTTTCTTTTTATGTTTCCTGCGGTCGACTTTTCCACAGGTACGGATAGTATAGCACGTTTTGCGCGAACCGGCTACTCCTCTGCCTTCTGGGGGCCTTCAATCAATGCAGGCTCAACGCTTGATTCGGCGCGCTCGGTAATCTTCATCACGTCCTTATCAATTTTTCCGAGCTCTTTGTAGGATGTGTTGTAGGCGTTGACCGTGGTTGAGAGGTGGCCGCCGAGCTTGGCCATGTACTCCTCGTAGTTCGCGATGTGGCGGCCCAACGCTTCCACGCGCTTGCGGATTTCCTGGGCATCCTTTTCTATCTGCAGCGCTTTCAGGCCCTGGAGCACGGTCTGCAGGTACGCGAGAAATGACGTGGGAGACACGATGATGACGTGCTTCTGCTTGAATGCGTACTCAATGAGGTCCTCGGTTGAGATTTTGACTGCGCCGACCTTGTTGATGAGCAAATCGTAGTAAATGCCCTCACTGGGGATGAACATGAACGCGAAATCCATGGTCCCCTCGTTGGGGCGGATGTACTTTGAGGTTTCGTCAATGCGGTTCTTGAGGTCGTTCTTGAACGCCTTCTCGTGCCGGTTGCGGTCTTCCTCGGTGTCGGCCGCAATCACGCGGTTGTAGTTTTCAAGCGAGAACTTGGAATCAACGGGCACAATTTTTTGGTCAATGAACACGGCCGCGTCAACGATTTCCCCGTCCTTGAACTTGTACTGCATCTGGTAGCTCCCGGGAGGGAGCACGTTTTTGAGCACTGATTCCAGGTAGTACTCGCCGAGCACGCCGCGCTGCTTGGGGTTTTTGAGGATTGATTCCAGGCTCCTGATTTGATCGCCGACTCCCGCGACCTGCTTGTTGGTTTCATCCAGCTTGGTGAGCCGCTCCGTAACGTCTTTCAAGATTTGGTGCGACTGGCCCGTGATGCCCTGGATGATTTTTGACGACTGGCCAAACTGCTGCTGGATCATTTTGGTTGATTCGCCGAGCTTCGTGTCCAGCGTCCGCGTGAGCTCATTGAGCTGGTTCTGGAGGAGCTGCAAGCCTTGAGTGTCCGGCGGCTTTTGCATGTTGTTCATGCGGCTCACCAGCACAAACAGAGCCGCGCCCAAGCCTGCGAGCAGGATGACAATGATGATGAGGGCGGTAGTGTCCATGCCTAGAGCCTAAAAAATCTTCGCGCGTTTTCCGTTGTTTGCTGCGCCACTGTATCATAATCCTCACCCCGGATTTTAGCAATACCGCGCGCCACATGCTCCACGTATGCGGGTTCGTTCTGCGTGCCGCGCATTGGCTCGGGCGCGAGGTAGGGCGAATCTGTCTCTATCATGAACCGGTCTCTCGGAATATTTTTGACCACCTCTATGAGTGATTCAGATGCGTTTTTGTATGTCACGATGCCGGTGAATGAAACCATGCACCCAAGGTCAAGAAATTTTTTTGCGTGCTCCCAATCGCCGCCGTAACAATGTAAAACGCACCTGAAATACCCGAATGA
>CAYIMZ010000003.1:0-24715 GCA_964364695.1 uncultured Gammaproteobacteria bacterium
GTCTCTTTTTCTATGTACGTGTCACTCTTGGGCACGTACGCCTCTGGCTGGTAGTAGTCATAGTATGATACAAAGTAGTGCACCGCGTTCTTCGGAAAAAATTCCTGGAACTCCGAAGCAAGCTGGGCCGCCAAAGTCTTGTTATGGCTGATGATGAGTGTGGGCTTTTGCGCGTTTTCAATGATGTTCGCCATGGTAAAGGTTTTGCCGCTGCCGGTCACGCCCAAGAGCGTCTGGTCACTCGCGCCTTTTTTCAGGCCAGCCGAAAGGTCCGCGATTGCTTGCGGCTGGTCTCCGGTTGGCTTAAATGTGGAGTGGATTTTGAATTTCATACCATCACTAAACCATTATTGCGTGCTTTAGTCAAAGCTTTCAGAAAGTGTTCATTAGAGCTATACTACCCAATATGATTGCGTCTATTTCAGGCAAAATAATGAGGAAAACAGGCCTTGCGGCAGTCGTGGACGTGCACGGCGTCGGGTACAAGGTGCATGTCCCTGCGAGCGAACTGGTTGAACTTGCGGCGGGTTCTGAAGTTGCGTTTTTCACGCACCTTGCGGTGAAGGAAGATGCTTTGGATTTGTACGGCAGCCAGGATCCGAAAGTCATTGAGTGGTTTGCCATGCTCTTGCATGTGAAGGGGATCGGCCCCAAGTCCGCGCTCTCCATTGTGTCCGTGGCGCGGCCGCAGGATTTGTCCGCGGCGTTGCAGTCAAAGTCGCCCGAAGTGTTGGTACAGTGCGGGGTGAGCAAAAAAGTCAGCGAGCGCATTGTGCTTGAGCTTGCGAACAAGGCCAAGGATTTGATTGATGTGCAGGATATGACAACTAAGGAATCAATCATTCTTGACGGGGAAGCCCTGCAGGCCCTGGAAGCCTTAGGCTACTCCCGAGAGCAGGCGCGCGAAGCATTGCAAGATGCGGAGGGTGATGATGTGGGGGCTAAGGTGAAGAGCGCTCTGAAAGCGCTGGGCAAGTAGTATGTGGCAGGAAGCAGATGACAGGCGCAGATGGGATGATATCGTTAGCGCGCAGCCGCGCGCGCGTTTTTTGCAGTCCTGGGAGTGGGGCGAGTTCCAGAAGTCGCTCGGCCGTACCGTCAAACGCCTTTCGTGGAACGGCGATGTTGTGGCGCAGGCAATCAAAATGCCGCTGCCTTTATCCAAATATTATTGGTATATTCCGCACGGCCCACTTGTCATCAAAGACTCACCTGATTGGGGAGACGCGCTTAAAGAAACATTGAACGACGGGGCGTTATTCTCGCGCGTAGACCCCATTTCCAAAACGTTCCACCGTTCAGTGGTAGGAGGAATAGGCTCCGCGCCAGCAACCCAACCTCGGTGCACCTATGTGCTGGACATATCGCGGACCGAAGATGAGCTTCTTTCTCCTATGCACCAAAAGACCCGGTATAATATCCGTTTGGCGGAAAAGTGCGGGGTTGAAATTAATGAAGGCTCCATAGAAGAATTTCTAAGATTAAACAAAGAAACCAAAGCGCGCGGCCAGTTTGCTTCGCACCCGGACGCGTATTATCAACACATGGCTTCTTCGCTGCCCAAGAATTTTATCAGGATCTGGCAGGCAACGTATCAGGGCCGTGTCATCGCGAGCAATATCATTATCACCTTTGGAGACACTGCCACGTACACGCACGGTGCTTCGTCAAACCAGCACCGGGACGTGATGGCGCCGTATCTTTTGCACTGGCATACCATCCAAAGCGTAAAAAAACAAGGCATGCGATGCTATGATTTTTGGGGAGTGAATCCCAAAGACCCGCGTCACGGCGCGTACAAAGAGTCATGGCAGGGCATCACCCGCTTTAAGGAAGGGTTTGGGGGCGCGCTTGTATGTTACCCGCGTTCATTTGACGTAATTTATCACTTCTGGTTGTATATTGTGTATACCATAGCGAGGAACATTCGCAGGAAGATATGATCAAAAAAATCGTCATTCCGGCAGCAGGCAAGGGCACGCGCATGCTGGATCTCGCCAAAGACAGGCCCAAGCACCTCATTGACGTTTTGGACAAGCCGTTCCTTTATTATGTCCTTAAAAATATCCAGAATGCAGGGTATGAGGAGATTATTCTGGTGGTCGGGAACCATGCGGAAAAGATGGTTGAGTTCGCGCACGGAGTAGGCGCCGAGTTTCCTCTCACGTTGGTTGACCAGTTCCGAGTGTGCGGCACGGAAAAGTACGGCACCGCGATTCCTATTCTCGCGGCAGCCGAGGCAGTGGGTGATGAGAATTTTGTGTGCATCTACGGGGACAACCTGTACAGCCCGCGCGACCTTGCGGCAATCAGAGAGTTGGATGATGACTTTACCTGGCTTTCGCTTTTGGAGGTTCCGAATCCGGAAAGGTACGGGGTGCCGATTGTTGAGGGGGACATGGTCAAGGATTTTGTTGAGAAGCCGAAACAGTTCATCTCAAACTGGGTCTCCATCGGGTGCTACAAGTTCACGCCGGACATTTTCGCGGATGCCGCCAAGGTCGGCACATCAGAGCGCGGCGAGTATGAGCTCACCGACGCCATTGCGTCGCTTGCGAAACGCGGCAAAGTCCGCGCCCGCAAGATGCTTGACTACTGGATGGATTTCGGCAACCCGGACGACATCAGGAAGGTGGGTGAGTTTCTCCAAAAAAATGTTTCTTGATTTCTACGGATTTTTTCTTGGGCTCCCGTCGTTCAACGGATAGGACGCAAGATTCCGGATCTTGTAATAGAGGTTCGATTCCTCTCGGGAGCACCAGACGCCATATCGCGTTTTTTTTGTTTGTTTGGTAGTATGGAGGTATGTTTAAGCGAGCCATCAAAGCGGTGATTCCCCGGTCATTCCTGTCTGCGTACCACAAAACGCTCGCCATGCTCGCGAACGCCATCTATCGGTTTCCGTCGCGCCAGATGGTGGTTATCGGCGTGACCGGCACCAAGGGCAAATCCTCAACCGTGATTATGCTCACCCGCATTCTGGAGGAGGCGGGCCTTGCGGTCGGGTCAATGAACTCCGTGTTTTTCAAGGTCAAAACCAGGGAGTGGCCCAACAATAAAAAACAGGGCATGCTCGGGCGCTTTGCGCTCCAGAGGATGCTGCGTCAGATGGCGGACAAACAATGCAGCCACGCGGTGGTTGAGGTTACGAGCGAGGGCGTGGCCCAGCACCGGCATTGGGGCATTGCATTTGACGTGCTCATATTCACCAACCTTTCCCCCGAACATATTGAATCCCACGGCTCGTACGAAAAATACCGCGCCGCAAAGCAGCTCGTCTTTAAGCAGCTTTCAAAAATGCGGCGCAAGACCCTGGGTGCCCACGAGGTGAAGAAAGTGGTTATCGCGAACGCCGAGGATGCGGAAGCGGCCCAGTTTTTGAAGTTCAAAGCGGACGAGAAGTGGTCAGTGAGCTGCGATCCGGCTTGTATACCGGTGCTGAAGAACAATTTTGAAACGCACCTGTGCGCCGACGAAGTCCGCGACACGGAGCGCGGGGCTTCCATTTCCCTGGAGGGGCACTTCATCCAGCTCCCGTTCCACGGCGCGTTCATGGCGCGCAACGCGTTGCTCGCCATTGCCGCCGGCCGCTCGTTGGGGGTGCAGCTCACCGCGTGCGAGGAAGCATTGGAGCACATGGAGCCGATTCCCGGGCGCGTGGAAATGCTCACAACAGCGTCCGGCGCTACGGTCATCATTGACTACGCGCACGAGCCCCTGTCCTTTGAGGCGATTCTTTCGCTCGGCCGCGAGCGGGCCGGCAGCCACCGCGTGATTACCGTGTTTGGCGCGACCGGCGGAGGCCGCGACACTGCCAAACGGCCGGTGATGGGCGGCCTTGCCGCAGCGTATTCGGACCACATCATCCTCACCACAGATGACCCGTATGATGATGATCCCCAGGGTATCATCGACGACATCTTGCCGGGCGTGCTGGCAAAACGCGGGTGGAGAGAAGGCAAAAACGTGGAGAGCATAGTGAGCCGGGAGCACGCCATCAAGCGCTCGCTTTCGCTCGCCGCGTCCGGGGACGTAGTCCTGCTCCTCGGCAAGGGATCAGAGCCGATCATGGCAGTCGGCCGCGGAAAGCATATTCCCTGGAGCGACCGCGCGGCAGTGGAGAAAGCGGAACATAACCGCGCGTAACTATGGCCTGGTTTAAGGACCGCTACATCAAGCACCACAAACTCAAGCTCGCCATATACTTCTGGGCGTTCGCGTTCTTGGTGTGGCTCGTCTTGTACTTTGGGACAACGCTCTCCGCCGTCTTCACATCGCCCGAAGACGTGCGCGCGTGGGTGCTCTCGTACGGCCGCGCCGCGCCGCTTGTGCTGTTTCTCCTCCAGGTTGTGCAGGTGATTATTGCTCCGCTCAACAATTTCCTCATTAACGTTGCGGGAGGTTACATCTTCGGGCCGTGGGCGGGATTTGTATACAATTACACGGGCTGGGTGATCGGCGCGCTCATCGTCTTCTTGTTTACCCGCAAGTTCGGCAGGGGATTTGTTAACCTCTTCATAAAAGAAGAGAAGCTTGCGCAGTACGACGCGCTCCTTGCAAAGGGAACATACCTCGTATTTTTTTTATTCCTTGTTCCGGGTCCGCCGGATGATCTGCTCGTGTATCTCGTCGGGCTTTCGCGCTCCATCAGCGCTAAAACGTTTTTGTGGATGATCCTCATCGGCAAGATTCCGGGCAAGCTTGCCACCAGTTTTTTGGGCGCGGGCGTTGCCGAGCACAGCATGGTTTCTCTTGCGCTGTATGGGGTGTTTATCGTTGTTTCTCTGGTCATATTCTGGCTCAAGCCCGAGCTCTGGAGCATGGGGAAACAGAAACATTTGTCAAAATAAAAGCGCTGTGCTAAAGTGGGTATTCTTGGGTTATCCACAGGCACTGTAACACTTTGGTTTGGGACGCCTTGACAGACCACGCCAAAGTAGATACAATTTCTTCTGTCATGCATCAACTATTCCTCGCTTTTGTGAAACACTGTTTTTGTTTCTCAAAGACTGCTTTGCTTTCGCTGCCGCAAAGCCAATAAATCCCTTACTTTAGCCAAAATAGGGAATTTTTTGTATTTTTTAGCCTTGAATATCAGGTCATGAAGCAAAAACAGACCCAGGAAAGCCTTTTTGCGAGCAGCTCTGCCCGTTTTTCTCCGAAAACAGACCGGAAATTTTTTACGACCCTGCATGACGCCATTCCCTTGCCGGACTTGATTGAGTCCCAGAAACAGTCCTATGACTGGTTTTTGAACGAGGGCCTGCGCGAGCTGTTTGATGAAATCTCACCCATCAAGGACTTCATTGGCCGCGATTTGGAGCTGTACCTTGAGGACTATTATCTGGACGATCCCAAGTTTGACGAAATCACGGCGCGTGCCAAGAACGTGACGTACGAGTCCGCTATCCGCGTGCGTGCGAGGCTCGTGAACAAGCGGAGCGGGGAGATCAAGGAGCAGGAAATATACCTCGGCGATTTTCCTATGATGACCCCGCGTGGCACGTTCATCATCAATGGCATTGAACGCGTGATTGTGTCCCAGCTCATCCGATCGGCCGGCGTGTTTTTTACGTCCGAGGTGGTGCGCGGCACCACACACTACGGAGCCAAGATTATTCCGAACCGCGGCGCGTGGCTTGAGCTTGAGACAGACGTGAATGGCGCCATCTGGGTGAAGATTGACCGCAAGCGCAAAGTTGCCGTGACGGCGCTCTTACGCGCGTTCGGGTATGGATCCGAGTCCGAGATCCGCGCGCTCTTTACCGACCTTGCGGAGGCGGAGAAGGCCATGCTGGATGAGACGCTGAAGCGCGATTCCGCAAAGAACGAGGATGAGGGCCTCAAAGAAGTGTACAAGCGCATTAGGCCAGGGGACCTTGCGACCGCCTCCAACGCCAAGCAGCTCATCCACGCCATGTTTTTCAATTTTGACCGGTACGACTTTTCAAAAGTGGGCCGCTACAAGATTAATGAGCGCTTCAAGCTCTCCGTGCCGAACGACAAAGAGCACAGAATTTTACGGTGTGAGGATTTGGTGTTGGTGATCCGCGAAATCATGCGCCTTTCGCGCACCCAGGAGGATGCTGACGACATTGACCACCTTTCCAACCGGCGCGTGCGCACCGTCGGCGAGCTCGTGCAGAATAAGCTGCGCGTGGGCCTGGCGCGCATGGAGCGCATCATCAAGGACCGCATGTCCACCTTGGACATTAACACCATCACCCCGAACCAGCTCATCAACGCGCGCCCGGTGATCGGCTCCATCAAAGAGTTCTTCATGAGTTCGCAGCTGTCGCAGTTCATGGACCAGACCAATCCGCTCGCCGAGCTTGAGCACAAGCGCAGGCTCTCGGCCATGGGTCCGGGCGGCCTCTCGCGCGAGCGCGCCGGGTTTGACGTGCGCGACGTGCACCGCACGCACTATGGCCGCATCTGCCCGATTGCGACTCCCGAAGGCCCGAACATCGGGCTCGTGGGGCACCTGGCTTCGTACGCGCGCATCAATCAGTTCGGATTTTTGGAAACCCCGTACCGTAAGGTCGCCGTTTCCGAGGACGGCCGCGCCCACGTGACCAATGAGGTGGTATACCTGTCCGCGCTCCAGGAGAGCCAGAGCGTTACCACGGCGGCGACGGTGCCTGTTGACTCCGAGGGGTACTTTACCACGGAAAAAGTGGAGGCGCGCGCAAAGGGCGAGCCTATGTTCGTGGCGGCGAGCGAGGTGCAGTACATGGACATCTCCGCAAAGCAGATCGTGAGCATTGCCACGTCCTTGATTCCGTTTTTAGAGCACGACGATGCGGTGCGCGCCCTGATGGGGACGAACATGCAGCGCCAGGCCATTGCCGTGGTGCGGCCCGAGTCCCCGATTGTGGGCACCGGAGTTGAGTACCGCGCTGCCATGGACTCGGGCCAGGTCCTGCTTGCGGAAGATTCGGGCGAGGTGATAGGCGTGCAGTCCGATAAGATCACCATCAAGCACAAGAAAGCCACCCGCGAGTACCGCCTGGGCAAGTTCGTGCGCTCCAACGCGTCCACGAGCATGAACCAGAAGCCCATTGTGAACCGCGGGGATACAGTGGCGGCCGGGGAGGTGATTGCGGACGGCGCCGCAACGGACGGCGGCGAGCTCGCGCTCGGGCAGAACGTGCTGGTCGCGTTCCTCTCCTGGGAGGGCGGCAACTACGAGGACGCTATCCTGATTTCCGAGCGGCTCGTGCAGCAGGACCGGTACACATCCATCCACATTGACGACTACACCATTGACGTGCGCGACACCAAACTCGGACCCGAGGTGATTACGCGCGACATCCCGAACGTGGGGGAAGACAAGCTCAAAGACCTGGACACCGAGGGCATTGTGCGCATCGGCGCAGAGGTATCGTCGGGCGACATCCTGGTCGGCAAAATCACGCCCAAGGGCGAGGCTGAACTCTCGGCCGAAGAAAAGCTCTTGCGCGCCATTTTCGGAGAAAAAGCAAAGGACGTGCGCGACTCCAGTTTGTACCTTGAGCACGGCGAGCACGGCAAGGTGGTTGATATTAAAGTGTTCTCGCGCGAGAACGGGGACAAGCTCCCGAGCGGAGTGCTCAAGACCATTCAGGTGTCTGTGGCGAGCCTGCGCAAGATTCAGGTGGGGGACAAGATGGCGGGCAGGCACGGGAACAAGGGCGTGATTTCCAAAATCGTACCCGTGGAAGACATGCCGTTTGACGAGCACGGCCGCCCCATTGACATCATCCTGAACCCGCTTGGAGTCGCCTCCCGCATGAACCTGGGACAGATTTTGGAAACCCATTTGGGCCTGGCCGCGCACACGCTGGGGTATAAAGTGGCGTCCCCGGCCCTGGACGGCGTTCCCGAGAGCGTGATTCGTGAGGAGCTTAAGCGCGCCGGGTACCCGGAGAACGGCAAAATTCAACTCTACGATGGCAAGACCGGCGAGCCGTTTAACCAGAAAGCTACGGTCGGGTACATCTATATGCTCAAGCTGAACCACTTGGTGGAAGACAAAATCCACCAGCGCTCCATTGGCCCGTACTCGCTCGTGACGCAGCAGCCTTTGGGCGGAAAAGCGCAGTTCGGCGGCCAGCGGTTCGGAGAGATGGAGGTGTGGGCCTTGGAAGCCTACGGCGCGGCCCACACGCTGCAGGAGATTTTGACCATCAAGTCCGACGACGTGCCGGGCCGCTCTAAAGCGTACGAGGCCATCATCAAAGGCGAGCGCATTGAGAAGCGCAACGTGCCGGAGTCGTTCAACGTGCTCGTGCGCGAGCTCAAGGGCCTCGGGCTTGACGTGGAGCTCCTGCGCGGCGGCAAGGTTGTGGAGGAGCACGCCGCGCGCGAAGGAGACGAACGGTAACCACGATGCTTATGTCTACCCCATCATCAACGAAAACACTGTTCACCGGGCACCCTGCGAGCCGCGCGGTTGATTTTGATGCAATCCGTTTGCGGCTGGCTTCGCCTGATGAAATCCATGAGTGGTCCTACGGCGAGGTGACCAAGCCCGAAACTATCAACTACCGGACCCAGAAACCGGAAAAAGACGGGCTCTTTGACGAGCGCATCTTCGGACCCACCAAGGACTGGGAGTGCTATTGCGGCAAGTATAAGCGCATTCGGTACAAGGGGATCGTGTGCGACAAGTGCGGCGTGGAGGTGACGCGCGCCCTGGTGCGGCGCGAGCGCATGGGCCACATTGACCTCGCGGCGCCGGTTTCGCACATTTGGTTTTTGCGCGGCGTGCCCTCCAAAATCGGCCTGGTGCTTGATCTCTCGGTGCAGGATCTGGAAAAGGTGATTTACTTTGCGAGCTTCGTGGTAACCCAGGTTTCCGAGGAGAAAAAAGGCAAGCTCTTGGAACAGGTCCAGCAGGAGTTCAAGAGCAAGGACGCAAGCCTCTCACGCGAGTTTGAGAAGACGGTTGCCGAAAGGCAGAGCCAGCTCGCATCAAGCGGCGTATCCGGCGCCGAGCTTTCGGACCACATGAAGCGGGAAAAAGCAACGCTCGAAAAACTCCTCCAGGAAAAGCGCGACCAGCTTGAACGGGCGTTTGAGGTTGCGACCGAGGAGCTTACCAACCTTTCGCCGCTCCAAATTATATCCGAGAGCGCATACCACGACCTCTCGCTCAAGTACGGGCATATTTTTGAAGCGGGGATCGGCGCCGAGGCCATCCACTACCTGCTTTCAAACGTCCAGTTGGATGCGGAGATTGCCCGCCTCTCAAAACAGCTTGAGAAGGCGAAAGGCGGTAAGCGCAAGAAAATCATGCGCCGCGCCAAGCTTCTCGCGAGCCTTGTAAAAACCGGCATTAGGCCCGAGTCCATGGTGTTGACCGCGGTTCCGGTGATTCCGCCGGATTTGCGCCCCATGGTCCAGCTGGACGGCGGCCGGTTCGCAACGAGCGATTTGAATGATTTGTACCGGCGTGTCATCAACCGCAACAACCGTTTGAAGCGGCTCAAGGAGCTCAACGCGCCCGAGGTGATTGTGCGCAACGAAAAGCGCATGCTCCAGGAGGCTGTGGACGCGCTCATAGACAACGGCGCGCGGCACGGCAAGACTGTGACCGCTTCAACCGGGCAGCGCCGGGTGCTGCGCTCAATCGCGGACATGCTCAAGGGCAAGCAGGGCCGGTTCCGCCAGAACCTTTTGGGCAAGCGCATTGACTACTCGGGCAGAAGCGTGATTGTGGTCGGCCCTAAGCTTGCGCTTTCGCAGTGCGGGCTGCCAAAGACCATGGCCTTAGAGCTTTTCAAGCCGTTCGTCATCAGCCAGCTCATCAAGCGGGAAATCGTGCACAACGTAAGATCAGCAAACCGCTACATTGAGGCGGGCCACGCCGAAGTGTGGGACATCCTGGAGGAGGTCACGGCTGACGCGCACGTGCTCTTGAACCGAGCCCCCACCTTGCACCGTTTGGGCATCCAGGCGTTCCAGCCCGTGCTCATTGAGGGTAAGGCTATCCAGGTCCATCCTCTGGTGTGTTCCGCGTTCAATGCTGACTTTGACGGAGACCAGATGGCCGTACATGTGCCGCTCACCACGGAAGCCCGCAGAGAGGCGGCCGAAATTATGCTCTCTTCAAAAAATCTCCTCAAGCCCGCAACCGGCGAGCCGGTGGTGACCCCGGGCCTTGATATCGTGTTCGGCTGCTACTTTTTGACGCAGCACGACGCAAGCCTTCCACCCTATCCTCGGGTGTTTTCCTCTTCCACCGAAGCAAAGCTCGCCTATGATTCCGGCTACGTCACGCTGCACCAGATGGTGACCGTGTTTCACAATGGAGAGCGCAAGGATACCACGGTCGGCAGGCTCATTTTTAACGAAATCATCCCCGAGAGCATTGCATACGTGAATGCAGTCACCAGCAAAAAGGTGCTCAAGGACATTACGGGCCAGTGCTTCCACTTGGACGGCCTGGAGCGCACCGCCCAGATGCTTGACGATATGATGCGCCTTGGATTTTTTTACGCAACCAAGTCCGGCATGAGCTGGGCCATGGCTGATTTGCCGGATCTTAAGGAGAAACGCGAGCTCCTCATCCGGTCCCAGGCTGAAGTGGACCAGGTTGCCTCCCAGTACGAGGAGGGCCTGCTCACCGACGATGAGCGGCACGCGCGGGTGATTGAGATCTGGGCGCGGGCAAAAGACCAGGTGACCGCGGCCAGCCAGCAGTCATTTGTCGGAGACGTGCTGAACCCGGTGTACATCATGATTGAGTCCGGCGCGCGCGGCTCCTGGGGCCAGACCACGCAGATGATGGGCATGAAAGGCCTGGTGACCTCGCCGTCGGGCGCCACCATGGAGCTGCCGGTTAAGGCGAATTTTAAAGAGGGATTTGATGTGTTGGAATACTTCATTTCCACGCACGGTGCGCGCAAGGGCTTGACGGACACGGCTTTGCGCACTGCGAACGCGGGGTACCTCACACGCCGTTTGATTGACGTGGCTCAGGACATCATTGTTTCAGAGGAGGATTGCGGCGACACTGAAGGCTGGGAAATCACGCGCGAGGATTCGGAAGCCATGAACACTTCCATCGCCGAGCGCGTGGTGGGCCGCGCGCTCGCGGTGCCCATTACCGGTCCCCGGGGCAAAGTAATCGTCCCGGCCCGCGAGTTCGTTGCCCGCGAGATGCAGGAGAAAATCGCCCACCTTGACCTCGCGTCGGTCCGCATCCGCAGCGTGCTCTCGTGCCGCTCGCGCCGCGGCACGTGCCGGGCGTGCTACGGGTATGACCTTGGGTACAACGTCCCGGTTGAGCTCGGAACCGCGGTGGGTATCATTGCGGCCCAGAGCATCGGCGAGCCGGGCACGCAGCTCACCATGCGCACGTTCCACACCGGCGGCGTTGCTTCCAGCCAGGACATTACCCAGGGCTTGCCGCGGGTGGAAGAAATTTTTGAGGCGCGCCGCATCACCAAAGGCGCGGTGGTGTGCGAAATCACCGGAAAGGTGAAACGCTTGAGCGAAGAGGGCGGGGCGCGCACCATTGAGATTACAGCGGTTGAGAACCAGGAAGAAAAGTACGATGTGGAAGAGTACGGCGAGGAGAGCTGCAAAGTGAAGGACGGGGACCGCGTTAAGAAAGGCGACGTGCTGTTCTCGGACGGGGAGGACGTGGTGAATGCAACCTTGGACGGCACGGTTAAGAAGACGAAGAAGTTTTTGCGCGTGGTTGCCGCTGCCGGAGACACGGTTGTGTACACGGTTCCGGGCGCGTTTGCAGTGCAGGTTGGCGAGGGCGACCTCGTGAATGCCGGGGACGTGCTCACCGAAGGCAGCGTTGATCTGCACCAGCTCTATGAGCTCCGGGGCGAAGACGCGGCCAAGCGGTACATTATGACCGAGATCCAGAATATCTACTCAAGCCAGGGCCAGAAGCTCAACGACAAGCATCTGGAAATCATCGCGCGCCAAATGTTCTCCCGCGTGTACGTGAAAGAAGCCGGCGACACGGATTTCATCCCCGGCGAAATCGTTGACCGCGCGAACTTCAACGCGGTGAACCGCGATATAGCAAAGGCAAAGAAGCAGGAGGCTTCAGGGGAAGTGCTCCTCTTGGGCGTGACTAAGGCATCGCTTTCAACCGAGTCGTTCCTCTCCGCAGCTTCGTTCCAGGAGACCGCGCGCGTGTTGATTGACGCGGCCATTTCCGGAAAAGTGGACCACCTGCGCGGTTTGAAAGAAAACGTCATCATCGGCCGCCTCATTCCTGCGGGCACCGGTTTTCGGGCATTCCAGGAACGCCGGTAAAGGGCTACGCCGGATCCTCCAGGGTTCTCTGCAAGTCCTCTGTCATGCGCAGCGCTTCGGCGGCTTGGTGCTTGATGGCCGCGAGCTCGCCTGCGTGTTTGTGGTTTTTGAGATCGGTATTGTCCTCTAGCAGCTGCAAGGCCCACTTGAGGGAGGTGAGCTTCACGCGGATGGCGTGCAGGCTGCGTGCGGAGTGGTCGCGCTTCCGGGTATTCTGGAACGTAAGCTGTTCAATGGCGTCGCGCAGGTCATGGTCCCGTTTTTTGAGGTGCTGTATTGTTTTTTCTGCGTCGTCCATGCTGGTATGATACGCCACTTCTTAAGCGATAACAAATCGTTGGTTTTGTTTTTTGAGCAGGCCTTCGTGCCGCATCCGCACTATGATTCCGCGCACGCGCCCCGGGTCAGTATCCAGTGCGCGCGCGAGTTCCGCGGTGGTCTGTTTTTGTTTTTTGATAAGCTCGCGGATGATGCCTCCCCGAATCTGCCTGTCGGAACCTCTGAAGGGGGACTGCTTTGAGTGGTGGAGGCTTCTCCGGCCGGGGTTGGGAAGCGTTTTTTTGAGGTGCGCCCCGTAGTCCATGAGCGCCCAGTACCACTTCCGGGGATGGCGGGTATCAAGCGTCTGGCCGATCAGGTGCGTTAATTCGCTGTCGGGAATGTTTTTTTGGTCAGGGAAGAAGTGGTGGAGGTACACGGAGCGGATGTTGGTTTCAATCATGACGCGCGGTTGGTTGTATGCGAACACCAGGATTGCAGCCGCGGTGTAGGGTCCAACGCCAGGCAGTGCGAGAAGCGCATCCGGATCGCCGGGGACTGCGCCGTTGTGTTCTCTCACGATGGCTCGCGCCGCCTCATGAAGCATTTTCGCCCGGCGGTTGTACCCGAGGCCCTGCCACTCGCCGAGGACGCTTGAGAGCTTTGCGGCTGCAAGCGACCGCGCTATGGGGAAGCGTTTGGTGAACGCCCTGTATTTTTCAACCACCCTCAAGGCCTGGGTCTGCTGGAGCATGACCTCTGACACAAGGATCTTGTACGGGTCGTGGGTTTTTCTCCACGGAAAAGGCCGCCCGCTTTTTTTGTAGTGCGCGTAGACTGTTTTTCGGAAAGCGGCGAGGCGCTCTCTAGAGGTTCTCCTGGGTTGTGGTTGCGGTTTCGTCATCTTTCGGCGCTTCCGGCTCTGCGCCTTTTGCGACGAGCAGCGCCCTGAACTCTTCGTAGCTTTTCGGGTTCTGGATTGTTTCGCCGTTTACCACAAACGTGGGCGTTCCGGCAACTCCGAGCCGCTTGCCCGCGTTTTCGTGCGCCCGGATTTTGTCGCGCACCTCACTTGAGCTGTAGTCAGCTTCAAACTGCGCCGCGGAAAGGCCGAGTTCTTCTGCGTAGCTCGCGAACTGCTCGGACGGGTCTGGTACGTTTGACCAGAGCGACTGGCGCACAAACAGCAGATCGTGCATGTCCCAGAAACGCCCCTGGCTGCCTGCCGCTTCCGCGGCGCGAGCCGCCCGCTCGGCATTGGGGTGGATGGCGCGCAGGGGGAAGTGCCGGTATGCGAACTGCACGCTCTCTCCGAATTCCTCTGTGATCTGTTTGATGATGGGGTAGTAGGCTCCGCACGCCGGGCACTGGAAATCGCTGTACTCAATGATCCGCACGCGTGCATTCGGGCCGCCCTTTACCCAGTCTTCTGTTGTTACCTCATTGGGCGGCGGCACTGGCGTGCTGCCCGTTGCGTTTGAGCGCGCCACGAGCCACCACAATCCCAGCACGATTACTGCGATTGTGGCAATCCATACTGCCCACGTTTTCACTCTCCTGCCGCGTTCTGCTCCTTGCCTCTGTTCGCGCTGCTCCTGCTTTTTGAGCGCTCTCCGCTGTTTTTTGGTGAGGGGTTCTGCCTGTCGGGCTTGGCCAGTCAATTGTGGGGCTTCTTCCATAGGGTGTTAGTATACCAAAAAAGTTATGGCTGTGGAACTATTCGCTCGTGCGGGTGATTTTGTAGACGACCCCTGCCTTGTCATCGGTTACGTACATGGTTCCCCCGGGCTGGATCAGAATGTCAACCGGCCTGCCGAGGGCGCCTTCGGGGGTGAGCCAGCCAGTAATGAAGTCGCGGGCTCCCTGGTAGTTGCCATGAGCATCAAACCGGTGGCGCACCAGTGTGTAGCCGGTCGGTTCGCTGCGGTTCCAGGAGCCGTGGTATGCCACGATTGCATCATACCACATGTCTTCGGGCCAGCCCTCTTCCGGCACAAACGCGATGCCCAAGGGGGCCGAGTGCGCCGGGATCTCAACTGACGCAGGAGCCTTGTCTTCGCACGGGTTTCTTATGTACGTGTTCTTGTCAAAATTTGCATCATGGATATTCTGCCCGTAGCAGATGGGCCAGCCGTAGTCGCTCCCCTCAACAATCCTGTTGAGCTCATCCGGCGGGAGGTTGTCGCCGAGCTGGTCGCGCCCCATTTCCGTGGCCCAGATTGCGCCGGTGATGGGTTCACTGTTCATAAACACGCTGTTGCGCAACCCCCGCGCCACTACGCGCGCGTCGCTGCCGTCGCGTTCCATGGAGACGATGGAAGCGAGCCAGGGGTGCGTCTCATAACACACGTCGCAGCTTGAGCCGATGGAGACGTACAGCCGGTCGTCCGGCCCGAACATGAGGGTCCTGGTTGTGTGCCTGCCTCCGGCCGGGAGGTCAATGACTTTTTTCATCTGTTCCGGATGCGCGACATTAAGGCGCGAGATTGCGTGCTCTTCCGCGTAGTAGAGTATGGTGTAGTCATGCGGGTCAAACGCGAGGCCGTGCGGATTGTTGAGTCCGCTCAATATGGTTTCCGTTTTTTCCGCTGCGTTGTTCCGGAACGGTATGCGCGAAATAGTTCCTTTGCTCGTCTGGCTTACGTACATGCCGCCCTCTCCCATCGCCATGACCCGCGCGCCGGGCACGTTGTCCGCAAATATGGAGATGGAAAAACCGTCCGCTATGGCGAGAGGAATGTTGGTCAGGTTTTTGCCGGGCCCGACCGCTCCGTCCGAAGAGGCCGGAATCAGCTCGCGGATGTCCTGCGGCGGTTCTCCGTACACCGGGCCCGCTCCGCGCAGGTTGTTCCAATAAAAAATCCCGGCCCACACAAGGCCTGCTGCAATGACGAGTACCATGATGCTGGCAAGCAGACGTTTCATCGCCCGGTTTTTTTTGTATTATTGTGCAACAAGCGCGTACGCGGCAATGCCGAACGCCACTGCCACGTTGAGTGATTCTTTTTTCCCAACCATGGGAATTTCAATGATGTGGTCCGCGCGTTTGAGCAGCGCCCCGGAGAGCCCCTTGACTTCGTTGCCTACGACGAGCGCGGCTTTTGCCTGGCGGGCTTTTGGGAGGCGTACCGCGCTTATGGGGCGCGATTTTTTTGACTGTTCAAGCGCATATACAGTATATCCCTCATACTTGAGTTTGTCTAAAAGAACGTACGTTTTGGGCGCATATTCCCAGGGAACGTAGCGTTCGGCTTTGAGCGCGACTTTGAGGAGCTCTTTGTTCGGCCTTCCGAACCGGTCAACGGGCTGCGGCGTGATGCCGCAGAGGTATATTGTTTTGATGCCAAACGCGTCTGCCGTGCGGAATATGGAGCCCACGTTGTGGTTTGAGCGGATGTTGTCCAAGACAGCTATCATACCCTATACCTTTGCGCACCTCGGGCCTGTTGTCAATTTTTCGGCACCTTGACAGGTTGCGGCTTTGCGAGTAGGATGATTTGGAGCACATGCAGGACTATCGCAACAATGAGTATTTGCCAAAGGAGGGGCGAGTTTATTTTTTCGCAGTATAGTCCGCCGAAGAGGCGGGTTTTTGCTGGTCGCATGTAGCTCCGGCTCGTGGGGAGCGAGCCGGCACATCACGTACCTTAGCAATTCGGGGAGGAGTGGAGATGCGTCTGCACCACGTGATTGAGGCGCAGCAGATTTCGCCTTTAATGCTCGGACGGCTGTTCTCGGCGGCAGATGAAATGCGCTCTATCGTAGATCGTGAGGGAGGATCCGATGAGCTCAAGCGCCGGGTTATGGCCACACTCTTTTACGAGCCCAGTACGCGCACGCGGTTATCATTTGAGTCAGCTATGCAGCGGCTCGGCGGAAAGGTAATCACCACCGAAGCCGCGAACGTGTTCTCTTCGGCTGTCAAGGGCGAGCGGCTCAAAGACACGATCCGGGTTGTGGGAGAGTACGCAGACGTCATTGTACTGCGGCATACGAAGGAAGGGGCGGCAGCGAAAGCCGCGAGCGTGTCACCTGTTCCGATCATTAACGCGGGTGACGGAGCGGGCCAGCATCCCACGCAGATGATGCTGGATGTGTACACCATATTCAAAGAGATCGGGCACTTGGGAAATCTCACCATTGCCATGGTCGGGGACCTGCACAACGGCAGGACCGTCCACTCCTTGTGCTACATGCTTGCCAAGTACCAGTCTCCGCAGTTGTACTTTGTTTCGCCGCGCGAGCTTCGGATGCGCAAAGACATCAGAGCGTACCTCAAGCGGCATGGGGTGCCATTTGAGGAGTGCGGCGACCTATGTGACATTGTTGGCAGGGTTGACGTGGTGTACCTGACGCGGGTACAGCGAGAGCGCATGGGCACAAAGGGGTTCCCTGTGGACGGGAAGTTTAGGATGGATCCGTCTGTACTCAAGCGCATGGCCAAGCACGCCATCATCATGCACCCATTGCCTCGGGTTGATGAGATCCGGAGACGGGGTCGCGTGGACGCTGATTCGCGCGCCGCGTACTTCAGGCAGGTCCGAAACGGCCTGTGCGTGCGCATGGCGCTTCTCAAGATGATTCTGGCAGGCTAGCTCGCTGCCGCTGCCCCACGTTCCTTGCGACGGGATGCCCCCTCTGGGCCTCCCGTCTCTTTTTTTACAACCAAGCGCTCCTGTGGTATACTTGCGCCATGCGAACCGTACGAATATCCCTATTATCCGGCCATGCGCTGGCAGCCACGCTGCTTCTGGTGGCGCTTTTGTTTACGTGCCGGGGACTGGTGGCCGGGACTATGGCCGCATCCGCGGACCACGGAACGCACCAAACCAAGGAAACCCATCCAAGCTGCTGTTCCCTGGAAGATTCTGGCGCAAGCGTACTAGTGCACAGCCAACTCCAGTCAGCGCTCCCGTCCGCGTACGTGCTGCTCATTGCGTTTTTCATCGTTGCCGCGTCTTTTTTGTTCGCCCGAGTTCGGGCGTGCGTATCGCCTCCGTACACGGGCAGGCCCGAACGCAGGTACGGAGGCACGAGACTGTTTTCAAAGTACGCGGAATTGTTCTCGCAGGGTATTTTGCACCCAAAAACATTTTAACGATCGTTCGGCACGATGGGCCAAAACAGTGGTATCGTGTTTTTGCGTTGCGCTGATTATTTTTTTAGGGTTGATACATATGAAAATAGCCATCATAGCGGTTGCTGTCGCGGCGGCGATTGGGGGAACCGTCCTGTTCCAGCGCCTTGCCGCGCCCGTTGACCCGCGCATTGCCGGACTGTCCGTCCCGCTTCGCGCGGTGGTGCACAAGACCCCAACGTGCGGGTGCTGCGCCAACTACGTCACGTACCTCAAGAGGCAGGGGTTTGAGGTTGAAGTCCAGAACCACGACGACCTTACCCCGATTAAAGAGCAGTACGGCGTTCCTGCGGGCATGGAGAGCTGCCATACCACGGTCATCGGGGACTACGTTTCCGAGGGGCACGTTCCGGCTGAAAACATTTTAAGCCTGCTCTCCGAGAAGCCGGCTCTTGCGGGCCTTGCCGTGCCCGGGATGCCTGCGGGCGCGCCGGGCATGGGGGGTGTTGTGGCCGGCTCGCTTTCGGTGTATGGCTTTACCGAGAGCGGCGACGTCTCGCGGTACCAGGAGTAGGGTATGAGACGAATTATTATGTTGGGTGTTGCCGCTTCCGCGCTCGGACTCGGCGTCCCGTCTTCCGTTTTGGCGCACTGCCCGTTGTGCACAGTGGGCGCGGTTGCCATCGGCCTGGGTGCGTACCAGCTCGGAGTTTCCACGCTCTCCGTAGGCATTGCCCTGGGAGCCGCTGCTTTGGCGCTCGGGTTGTGGATGGCGAAGCTTGTCCGCAGGCAGTATGTCCGCGGACAGCGCGCGGTAATCGCTCTGTTCGTGTTTGCCACGACTGTGGTACCGGTTGCTCCATTGCTTCCGGGTGCGCGTGGGCTCTACATCCCCTGGGTCGGCCAGTACGGAACCACGCTTGTGCTGCCGAATGTGCTCATCGGAGCGGTCATCGGCGGCCTTCTCGTCTTATTGGCGCCGGGCGTTTCCCGCGCGTTCACCCGGCTCTCCGGCAGGCACGTTGCGTTCCAGGGAATACTTGCGGTCATGGCACTGCTCGCCGCGGTTCTCGCGGTCGTTGAATTAACCACGTAACTATGGCTGACACCACTACCATGGAACAGCTGAACGAATTCGTCTCCCGCGTGGATGCCATGAAAAAGCGGGACAAGATGGATTTGTCATCTGATCAAGATCTCTCCATTGCCATCATGAACCTCGTGTCCATTGAAGAGCACTTCTTCTTCACCGGCGCAAAGACGGGAAAAGTAGCATACTATGATATGATCAAAGAGGTGCGCGAGATGCGTAAGGAGCTCCTGAAAAAGATCATCAAGGAGTACGAGGGCGAGGTGTGGTGCATCTCAAAGCACTTGCTCGCGGCCAGCATGCGCCTTATGGAAGTCGGCACCAAACAGCTCACCATGGACAACAAGAAAGAAGCGTATGATTTGTTCGGCAAGGCATATAATCTCTATTCGTTGTTCTGGGGCATCAACTTGAAGCTCGTGTCAACAAGCGATGCCAAGAGGATTGATGAGCGCGCGCTCAACAGGCACGACAGAGAGCGTCGGGGCTTCATGGGGTCGCTTGGCGATATGGTCAAAAAGGTTTTTGACTGCTGCATTGAGTAACTATTGATACATTGTATGAAAATACCTAGTATGAAAGTGCCAACATCAGTATCATTCTGGCGGAGGACGACGTTCATCGTCCTCGCGTTGTTCCTCTTTAACGCGCTGTTCGCAGTCCGCATAACGCCGCGGTTTGCGTTCGGCACGGACGCTGAAAGCGGCCGCGACGCAACGAGTGAAGGCGTCTCCGCCGCCTCCGGCGTCAGAGCCGCTGACTATGCCCAATACGTGCTTCCCGCATCCGGCGTTCTGCTTCCGATCCAGTGGGGAGATTTCGGAAAGCAGATGGTTGGGTCCGGAGTCATTGACCAGCAGGCGTTTGAGGCCGTATACGCAAACCGCGGCGGCCTGACTCAAGAAGAGCGCGCGTGGCTTGCCGGAGAAGGCAATGGCTCCATCACTATCAACGAAGAAAACAGCCACGTGCTGTTGAATCTTTTGTGGGCGTTCGGGCTTGCGAACAAGAACGCGATCCTTGACGAGGGCCCCATGCAGAATCCGGAGTACGGGGGAGCCGGACAGTTCGCCTCAACCGGCGGGTGGTCGCTCGCCAAAGGCGATGCTATGGACCACTACAGCATGCACACATTCGTGACGCTCACTCCGGAACAGCAATCGCTTGTTGAGCGCGTTTCGCAGGGGATTTACCGTCCGTGCTGCGGGAACTCGGTCTACTTTCCGGACTGCAACCACGGCATGGCCATGCTCGGCCTGCTTGAATTGCTTGCCAGCCAGGGAGTTACTGAAGCGGACATGTACCGCTACGCGCTTGCGGTGAACAGCTACTGGTTTCCGGAAACCTACCTCACCATTGCCAAGTATCTGGATTCACAGGGGCTTGCGTGGGCCGATGTTTCGCCGCAGGAGGTCCTGGGGTATGACTTCTCCTCAAGCGCGGGATACCAAAACATCCTCTCCCAGGTTGAGCCGGTCCAGTCCCAGGGCGGGGGAGGGTGCGGGGTGTAGGTATTGACAGGTGTGTTATACTGTAATTAGTAGAATTAATAAAAATATATGCGATTATCTTCTGTTTTCGCTTCGCTTGCCGCGTTTGCGGCACTGGTTCCGGCAGCAGCCTCCGCTGGTACGGATGGCGCGTATACCTGTTCGGGATTCGGGGGCATGATGGGAGGCTGGGGAGGCTCAATGATGGGCTACGGCGGAACCGGGCTCGCGGTCTCAACCATCACCACGGTGCTGGTGTGGCTGGTGCTCGGGCTTCTGGCCGCGTACCTCTGGAAGCGGGTCAAGTAGCGTTTTTTGCGCCGGTTGGTCGGCCGGCGCTGTGGTTTGGGAAGGAAACCTATGAAACTCTCACAAAAAACCGCCGGACTCTCGCTCGGGAGCTTATTCGGCCTCATGCACCTCGGGTGGGTGCTCCTGGTTGCGGCCGGGGCGGGCCAGAAGCTTGCGGATTGGTGGAGCGCCAAGCACTTTGTGTCCGGTGATTATGCGGTAGTCTCGTTTGACCTCGGGCTTGCGGTCATGGGCGTGCTACTCGCATTCATTTGCGGGTATGTTACGGGCTGGGTGTTTGCCTGGCTCTGGAACCGGTTCGAGAAGTAGGAACGCGCTCCCCGCACGTTCACATGCGCCGGCCGGATGAGGAGACTCGTCCGGCTCCGCATGGTTGCGCCGCAGCATATCAAAGCTATCTTGTATGGAGCGCTCGCGAGCGGACTGCTGCTTGGCGTCTACTTTTCGGTGCTCTCTCTGGTGTCCGGGTGGAACTACGCGCTCGATCAATTTTTGGGCTTCTGGTACTTTATCGTCAGCCTCGCATTTGGTTTTGGCATCCAGGTCGGGCTCTTTGTCCATCTCAAGAATCTCATCAAGGCCGGTCATGGAGCAGGCGCGGTCGTGGGCGTCACCGCCACCACGTCAAGCGCGGCCATGGTCTCGTGCTGCGCTCACTATCTGGTAAACCTGCTTCCTATACTTGGCGTAACCGGGGTGGTGACGTTCGCGGCGCAGTACCAAACAGAATTGTTCTGGGTAGGCATCTTATTTAATCTTGGCGGCATTGCGTATATAGCAAACAGAATCATTAAATTCAAGCGCTCATGAAATACCTATTCTACATTGGCGTCGGTGCGGCTGCTGTTGCTCTTTTCTATTTCGGGGTCGGCAACCGCGGCGAGTTGCAGCCGCAATCACCGTCAACGGTACCGCCGCAACCGAACAATCAGCAATCCGGGCAACCGGTGAGCGTAGCGCCGGGAGGCTGGGAGACCAGAACTGATGATACGCCGCCGGTTGTGGTGAGCGTGACACCTCTTGCATTCGGAAAAGATGCGGCAGTATGGAAATTTGATGTTGTCTTTGACACGCATTCCGGAAGTTTGGATGATGACGTGCTTGCCGCGGCGTCTCTTGCGGATGCGTCCGGCACCGCGTACCAGCCGCTTGCGTGGGAAGGGCCCGGGCCCGGCGGACACCACCGCGAAGGGGTGTTGGTGTTTGACGCCATAGACCCCTTGCCGCAGTACGTTGAGTTATCAATCAAAAACATAGGCACTGTTCCGGAGCGGCTGTTTATGTGGAGCACCGAGAACGGCGATACTGCAAGCGGTGAAAACCCCAAAAAAACACGGACGCTCGGAGATGTGGCGCTGTACGACAAAACCGGCAACGCGTACGACATGGGGAAGCTGGCCGGCACGAACGTGGTTCTGTTCTTTAATGAAGGGCTCATGTGCTACCCTTCGTGCTGGGCGCAGATATCCTCGTTTGGAGCTGACCCGCGCTTTCAGGGCGGGGAGCTGACTGCCGTGGCCGTTGTGGTTGACAGCCCGGAAGATTGGCAACGGGAAGCAGTGGCAAAAATGCCAACGCTCGCGAACACCTTGACCTTGTTTGACAAGGGCGGCGCGGCTTCCCGCTCGCTTGGCTTGCTCAATGTTCCGTCGTCAATGCACAAAGGCCAGTTTCCCGGACACAGCTATGTTCTGGCGGACAAAACCGGATTGATCCGAGACATCCTGGACGACGTTGCTATGGGCATTAATAATGACACGCTCGCAGAGAAAATTTCTGAATTTAACTAACGATATGGATCACTGCTGCCACCATAACAAACCCGACGATAACGGGCCTGATAACCAATCTGGCGTGATGTACACCTGTCCCATGCATCCTGAAATCAGGCAGGAGCGGCCGGGCATGTGCCCGGAATGCGGCATGAATCTTGTACCTGCTTCGGGCGGAAAAAAATCTGCAATGGAGCATAAGGGGCACGACAAACACGCCGGGCACTCAACCGGAATGTTTTTGCGGAAATTTTGGGTCAGTTTGGTTCTCACTGTTCCGGTGGTGCTGTATGCGGATGTTGTTGAAACGATTTTTGCGTGGTCGCCGCCGGATTTCACAGGTTCGGCGTACCTCTCGTTGGCTCTCGGTTCAATCGTATTTTTTTACGGCGGCTGGGTGTTCCTTGCCGGAGCATGGCGGGAGATTCGCGGCCGCTTGCCGGGCATGATGACGCTCATCGGCATTGCCATCAGCGCTGCCTATTTGTGGAGCGTGTACGCGGTTTTTGCGGGCGCCGAACCATTATTTTGGGAACTGACGACCCTGATTACCATCATGCTCCTCGGGCACTGGCTTGAGATGCGGGCCGTTTCCGGAGCACAGGGCGCGCTCAAAGAGCTCTCAAAACTGCTTCCGGACACCGCAGAGGTTGTCCGAAACGGAACAACAGAGACCATTCCTCTTTCAGAACTAGCCGAGGGGGACACAGTGCTCGTGCGGCCCGGCGCAAACATTCCGGCGGATGGCGTTATTGCCAACGGCGAATCAGACGTGAACGAATCAATGGTTACCGGCGAATCAAAGCCGGTCCCTAAAAAACAGGGTGATGCGGTGATTGCGGGCACCATCAATGGCGATGGCGCGCTCCAGATCAGCGTTTCAAGCATTGGCGAAAAAACGTTTCTGGCCGGGGTCATGCGCCTGGTGGCCGAAGCTCAAGTCTCCAAATCGCGCCTACAGATACTCTCGGACCGGGCCGCGCTCTACCTTACGGTTGTGGCTGTCGTCGGCGGCATTGTCACGCTCGCGGTATGGCTTGCCGCAGGCGCTGATGTTGCATTTGCGGTTAGCCGGCTGGTTGCGGTGCTCGTGATTGCGTGCCCCCACGCCTTGGGGCTTGCGGTGCCCTTGGTTGCCTCCATTTCCACCACCAAGGCCGCAGCCAGCGGCTTTTTGGTGAAACAGCGCCTTGCGCTGGAAGCGGCGCGCACCATCACCACGGTGCTGTTTGACAAAACCGGAACCCTGACCCAAGGCGCATTCGGCGTGGTGTCGTTTTCTTCGGACTCATCCCTCGCGCTTGCCGCAAGTGTTGAGGCGCACTCCGAGCACCCCATTGCGCGCGGCATTGTTGCCGAAGCAAAGAAACAGGGGCTTGCGCTTAAAGAAGCAAAAAATTTCAAGCGCGTTCCGGGTATCGGCGCCGAGGCTCTGGTGGATGGCGCAAAAGTATTTGTGGGCCATCGCGGAACAAACGAGATACGGGTGGAAGCGGACGGCGCAACAGTCGGCACCATTGTCGTTGCGGACACCATCCGGCCCGAAGCCCGCGAGGCTCTGCGCGAGCTCAAGGCTATGGGCGTGCGGCTTGCCATGATCACCGGGGATTCGGAAGAGGTGGCCCACGAGGTAAGCAAAGAACTCAGCATTGACGAATATTTCAGCCGGGTCCTGCCGCACCAAAAGTCCGAAAAAGTCAAAGCATTGCAAGCGGGCGGCGCCAGAGTCGCCATGGTCGGGGACGGCATCAACGATGCGCCTGCCCTGACGCAGGCGGACCTTGGCATTGCCATTGGCGCAGGCACGAACGTGGCCATTGAATCCGCAGGAATCATTCTGGTTCGGAGCGACCCGCGGGACATTCCGAAAATCATCCGACTGTCCGCGATGACGTACGCGAAGATGATCCAGAACCTTTTCTGGGCAACCGGCTACAACGTGGTTGCCCTGCCCTTGGCGGCGGGCGCGCTCGCATTCAAGGGCATTGTGCTTGAGCCGGCGCTTGCCGCGGTGCTCATGTCCGCGAGCACCGTCATCGTGGCCGTCAATGCCGTGCTCTTGCGCAGGCAAAAGCTGTAGTATGGTGCGGGGTGTTGCCACTGTGTTTTCGCGCGGACGTTACGCGGCACTCGCGCTGCTTATCGCGGCTGCGCTGTTTCTCGCGGTGACGTGGCTGCCGAACCGGGCGCTGCTTGCGTTTGCGCTCTCATCCGAGACGATTTCGTTCTGGAGGCTCATCTGGCAGAGCCCGCAGTTTTTCGTGGTGAATGAAACAGGAGCGAGTGCCGGAGTTGCGCTCGCGGTTATTGCACTTTCCGCGATCAACGCATCCATGCTCGCGTACTACCTTGCGCGCCGCGTCAGGAGCGAGCGTGGCGCGGGTGTGGGCATTGCGGGTACTGTTGTTGGCCTGTTGGGGATTGGGTGCACAGCGTGCGGCTCCATCAT
>CAYIMZ010000004.1:0-22359 GCA_964364695.1 uncultured Gammaproteobacteria bacterium
AAAACTCTCCTTGATTGACGACCAGGAAGTGAGCGATCGGTTCTTCCGTTCGTTTGACACAGATGACGTTTCAGACCTGATCACGCTTGAAGAGTTTAAGAACCGCATGACCGCGGGTTCTCCGGAGTTCGCGCAGCTTGAGTCGGTGCACGGCCGTTCGCTTGACGCGTTCACGGCTCGGTTTCGGGATGCAGAGTCCGAGGATCAGGCAGCGCGGTTTGAGAAGCTCTCCGGCGAGTTCCTCAATAACCCTTCGCCTAAAATGTTTAAGCTGATTGCATCACTGGAGGCGGAGGTGCGCTCCGATCCCGCAAAGAGCGAATTTTTGAACCAGATGGAGCAGGCCATGACCCAGCAGTTTGAGACCCAGTTCCGCAGGCAGGGCGACAAATTTTTGAACCAGGTTGCGACCCTTGACCCGTCGGATTTGGCCGTGTTTGCGGACGTGCAAATCGGCGACGATTTTAAGGACCGGTTCGTGCGCAAGAACACTGAAAGGTACAAGACGTTCATGCAGGACGTGTCAGAACCCGCGGCCTTTGACCGGTTCCACGAGCGGTTCTTTGACGTGCCGGAGTTTGTCATCAACGATATTCGGGCGCGCGACAGCGAGTTCCAGAACGCCTTGCAGTTCAAAGTCCGCAAGGTGGAGGAGCAGAAGTTTGAGCGCGAGCGCGAGATTGCCCGGGCCGCGCTTGATTACCAAGAGCGCGAGGTGAACTTTCAGGTGGACCGCGTCCAGCGCCAGGAAGAAGAGGCGTTCTTCAATCGTCTGAATGAAATCCCCTGGGAAGATTTTGCGGCGCGCAAAGCCCTGTGGGAGGGGAAGATTGACAACCAGGTTGGCCGGTCTGATGAGGTGTTTGCGGAACGCAAGCGCATTTTTGAGGCTCGCATGGCCAATGACCCGTGGTGCGACAGCGCGTGCCGCCAGATTCAGTTGACGTTCCTGGAGCAGGAGGCGCGGCACGAAAAAGAGCGGCTCGCGGATGATTTGGTGCGCGAGCGCAACCGCATTGAGCGAGAGCGGAAAGATTTCAAACAGAACAATCCGCTGGCTGACAAGTGCACCACTCCGGAGCAGTGCGAAGCGTACTGCGGCAGCAATCAAGGCAGCCGCGGGTGCGAGTGGGCGAGTGTTGAGCACACGTTCAAGGATTGCGGTCCGGGCGGCTACTTTGACCAAGGAAAAAATCAGTGCGTGTATGAGAGTGAAATTGACCTTGCAAGCGTTTCCTGCGCTCCCGGGCAGTACTGGAACGGACAAGCGTGCGCTCAAGACCCCTACTACCGGCCTCCGGAAACATTCAGAACATGCGGATCGTTCCAGCGGTGGAACGATCAAAGCGGCCGGTGCGAAGCGTTATTCGTCTGTCCGCTCTCGTCCGCTCCGGTGCGCGCGTGCTCCCAAGGAGAGAAGCCTATTCCGCCTCGTCCGGGCGATCCGTGCGGCCAGCCTTCGTGCATTCAGCAACAGATCACCATTTGCCCGGATCTCTCGGCCGCGTTTCCCGCGCCGTGCGATAACGGGCAGGTGCGCGAGATAGCCAAAGACTCACAGGGCTGCGCCCGGTTTGGAGAATGCGTTCCATCCACGGGACCGAGCCAATGCCCGGATGTGTATAGCCCGGTGTGCGGCAGCAACGGCACGACGTACGACAATGACTGCAAGGCGCGCACAGCAGGCGTTTCAGTCAAATACTTTGGCCAGTGCGGAACCGTTATCCAGGAGTGCGCCAAAGGGCAATTTTGGGAGTCGCAGCTCAAGAAGTGTTTAAATAGCAGTGATTACGTGCCCTACATCAAGGGGCAGTGCGAGCGCGGCTGGGTGTGGCAGCAAGAGGGCTACTGCAAGCAGGACAGCTCCGTGGTTGGCAACTGCCCGCTCTCGTGCACTTCCTCCTGCAGCGGCGGAAGCTACTGTTTGTACGATAATTTTGGCTGCGCCAAGGGCTGCTCTCCGACGTGCGCTCCCGGAGACTACTACGACCAGTTCCTGGGCAAGTGCGCGGCCCCTGTCAAACCGGCTCCGGAGCCGGGATCAGGCAACTGGGTGAGCAAGACCTGGTATTTCAGCGACGGCCAGAGCGAATCGTCCTACATTTTGAACCGCACGGACAGCGAGTACGTCAGCTACATTGCGGACGTAGCAAGCCGTTGCAAAACCACTCCCAAGAGCAGCTTTAGCTGGAGGTCCAACGCGGGCGACGACAGTGCAACGAACTGGAAGAACTTCGGCATTCCGGACTGCAGCAATTACACGGCTGAAACGTGCGGCAACAACTTCTGCGGAGTAGGAGAGACGCTTGAATCGTGCCCTACTGACTGCAAGAGCGGCACGACTGCCGAGACATGCGGCAACGGATACTGCGGCGCGGGCGAGACGACTCAATCCTGCCCGAGCGACTGCAAAACCTCGGTCACCACGTGCCCGGCAAGCGAGTACAACGGCTACACAAGTTCGTTCAGCTGCAGCTACACCAAATGCCCGGCC
The DNA here is from genome assembly GCA_964364695.1 of uncultured Gammaproteobacteria bacterium. Lineage (GTDB taxonomy): Bacteria > Patescibacteriota > Patescibacteriia > UBA2169 > UBA2169 > CG10-46-32. The sequence goes on from CAYIMZ010000004.1 coordinate 2,495, forward strand.
GGGTGTTCGTACGACTCTACCGGATGTCCCACAAGCTGCTACGCCGCGCCCTCGTGCTCTCCGAACCAGTACAACAACCAGACAACCGGAACCGCGTGCAACTACAAGGCCTGCCCCAACGGCTGCAATTTTGATTCGGTGGGGTGCCCGGTTTCCTGCCTCTCTTCGGGCGGTGTGTGCCCCATCAACGCGTACAACAACAACACGGGCTCGTATTCGTGCTCCTACTCAAAGTGCCCGTCCGGCTGCTCGTATGACGGCAAGGGATGTCCATCGGGGTGCAAGACTGATACGTGCGGGGACGCAATCTGCGGCTCAAGCGAGTCTTCCACGTCGTGCGCGGCTGACTGCGGGGGAACCGCGAGCGGGTACTGCGGGGACGGCACGTGCGGCACCACAGAGACGTCCTCCTCGTGCGCGAGCGATTGCGGCGGAACCGTCAGTGCCTACGAAGACACGCAGCTGAAATGCGCGGACGGCATTGACAATGACAATGACGGGTTCATTGACTTGGCTGACCCGAGCTGCGCTCCATACACGAGCGGCGGGGGCGGAAGCACATACGCCGGGGACGCGAATTCCTGCCCTGGTTTTGCGTACAGCCGCTGGGATTCAACCGGGACGCGCTACTGTCAGCTCAACAACAGCGTATCGTGCGAGTTCTTTTATCCGGCGTACCTGACCGAGTCAAACTACAGCGCGTCAGAGTGCCCTACTGACTCTTCGGGCACAACCAGCTCATCAAGCTGCGGCGGAAACATCAGCCAGTCCTCGTGCACCGCGGCCTCAAACTGCTGCTGGTACAGCGACAGCTCCACGAGCTACTGCTACTACTCTTCGTCCGGATGCGGCACGAGCGGCTCTAGCACATCCACCACGAGCTGTGAAACCAAGTACGGCAGCGGCTGGCACATTATGGGTTCGGACGGCAACTGTTTTGATTCGTCCATGCTGAATTACTACACCGCCAATAGCACGCTGTACTCGTGCGCCTCCACGCCCACCACTGGCTGTTCTAGCGCCAGCACCAGCGAGACGTGCGGCAACGGGTACTGTGGTTCTGGAGAAACCACGTCTTCGTGCCCTTCAGATTGCGGCTCTACCGGCTCTACCGGAACAACTGGAGCGTCTCCCTACTGCTACGACTGCTCGAGCTGTACAGCGAACGGGTGCCCGTCAAGCCATCCCGAAGACTCGGCGTGCGCGGCGTTTAATGCGAGCGCGTGCGGCACAGTGCAGGGCGCTTCCACGAGCCGGGCAAACCTTAATCCGTTTAGAGTTTTTGCCCCCATTAAGAAGCTTCTCGGACTCTAGGAGACAGCTGGTATGAAACAGATTGTAAAACGCTATGGCGGCCGCATCGGCTACCCGAACAGAGGGCTCATTTCAGCGGGTCTCATGGTGTTGTTTTTACTGTTGGGCGGATCGTTCGGGTATTCCATGGCCTTGTTTGAGCGCGCCGAGGAGACCGTGCACGCTGCGTTTGCCGCGCCGTTTTCCGCAACACGCGTGCTGGGAACCGGGGCCGGCCCCTACTACGCAAACCCGTTTGAAGTTCTTGATGCGCGCGCGATCACTTTTCCCCTCCCGCAGCTTGCAGAGTGCCGAAACTGGGAAGAGTGCCGGGCGTACTGCGACGAAGAGGAGAACTTTCAGGCGTGCGTAGCGTGGTCGCAGTCACTGGAGTAGGTAACACTCCTTGCGGTTAAGGTTGTTTTTGGGTATGGTAAGGGGTGTATGCCGTCCCTAAACCGCATCTATTTGGACCATGCCGCAACCACGCCGCTTGACAGAGCAGTATTTTTCGCAATGCGCCCGTACACAAGCAGAGAGTTTGCGAATCCTTCATCCATCCACGCGAGCGGGCACGTGGCCAAAAAAGCGGTCATGCTCGCACGCCGAAAAGTTGCGGCTGTTTTCGGCTGCAATCCTGATGAAATTGTGTTCACGTCAGGGGGAACCGAATCAAACAACCTCGCGCTTCTCGGCGCCGCCGAAGCGCATGGTTTCAAAGGCCATATCATTACAAGCGCAATTGAGCACGCGAGCGTGCTTGAGGCGGTTGCGTACCTAAAAGAGCGCGGCGTCTCTATCACCACAGTCGGGGTTGATGCGTACGGCCGGGTGAATCCCGAGGACGTCAGGGCGGCAATTAAAGGTGACACATTTTTGGTGTCTATCATGTACGCGAACAACGAGATCGGCGCCATCCAGGACATTTCAAAAATCGGGAGTCTCATCCGGAAGAAGGGAATCCTCATGCACACGGACGCGGTCCAGGCTCCGGGGCTCAAGCCTCTCAACGTGAACAAACTGCATGTTGATCTCTTAAGTATTTCAGCGCATAAGTTTTATGGGCCCAAAGGCATTGGCGTGCTGTATGTCAGGCGCGGTACGTCAATTGCGCCACAGACGTATGGAGGAGGGCAGGAGGCTGGCTTGAGGTCAGGCACGGAAAATGTTCCAGGGATTGTGGGTGCTGCGGCAGCTCTTGAGTTCGCGGAGCGTCGCAGGCCCAAAGAATCAGTTCGCCTTTCAAAACTCCGCGGCTGGCTCATCACTAAAGTCACGTCACATGTGCCGAATGCATTATTGACCGGCCACCCCGCGGAGCGGCTCGCAAACAGCGCATCATTCTGCTTTATGGGCGTATCCGGGGAACAGCTGGCGCTGCGCCTCTCGGAGCGTGGATTTGAGTGTTCTTCGGGTTCTGCGTGCACCACGGGCTCCCTGGAACCGTCGCACGTGCTCTTGGCCTGCGGAATCCCAAAAAACGATGCCAAAGGGAGCCTGCGCGTAAGCCTGGGCGCGTCCACCCGCCTGCCGGCTCTCAAGCGTTTTTCCGAGGCGCTTTCTGAAGAGGTTTCCAAATTGAGGGGCTAGCCGTTTTCTGGTATACTGACCGTATGCAATTGCGGCAGTATACACAAGAGGACATTCGGGGAAAACGGGTTATTTTGCGTTTTGATGCGGATGTTACCGTGAACCAGAGCAACATGGTTGACGAGTACCATGATGTGCGGCTTGAGCGCGTGGTGCCCACGCTCTTGGAGCTGTTTTCGTTTGGCGCGAGGCAGGTGGTGATGATCGGCCACCGGGGTTCCCCAGAGGGCCGCCCGAGCCCAGAGTGCTCGCTCGCGCCGGTCGCGGACAGGCTCACCGAGCTTGCGGCTGCCGAGGGGCTGGATGAGCCCATCACGTTTATTGACGACCTTTCGGTTGAGCCTACTGCACACGCGGACAGCGATCTCATCATGCTTGAAAATGTGCGGTTTGATCCGGGCGAGAAAGCGGCTGATTCCGCCTTTGCCCTAAAGCTCGCGGGCTGGGGCGATGTGTACGTGAATGATGCGTTCGGCTCAAGCCACCGCGCCCACGCGTCCATAACACTCCTGCCCCGCAGCATGGGTGAAGCGTTTGCGGGCCCCGCGCTCTCTCGCGAGGCAAGGGAGTTGCAGTCATTTTTGGACAGCATCCGGGAGCCGTTTGTGGCTGTGGTCGGGGGAGCGAAGATTTCCACCAAACTCCCACTGCTCTCTTTGCTTGCGCGCTACTGCCAGAGCATTCTCGTTGGGGGTGCGCTTGCGAACACCATCCTCGCAAGCAGGGGGATTCCCATGGGCACGTCGCTCGTGGAAGAGGCCATGCTCACCAAAGCATCCGAGCTCTCGGATCGGGTGTTCGTGCTCCCGAGCGACGCAATTACCCAGGCAGGCACAACAGTCCCCATTGGCGCCTTGGGCTCCAACCAGGCAGTGCTTGATATTGGTCCGGAAACGATTAAACATTTTGTACAGCGCATCCAGGCGGCCAAGACCATTTTGTGGAACGGGCCCATGGGTAAGTTTGAGGAGAGCGCCACAGCCCGGGGGTCAGAAGACATTGCCCGGGCAATTGCCGAAAACCGGGGAGCGCGCGCGCTTGCCGGCGGCGGCGAGACCGTAGAGCTCATTGAGCGGCTGGGGCTCATGGGGCAGTTTGATTTCGTTTCTGCGGGCGGAGGCGCCATGCTCACGTTTCTCGCCGGCGGCGACATGCCGGGATTGGAAGCGGTTTCATTTTAATATTAAAAAAGGTGTTCGGGTGTGAATAAATTTACCATAACTCACATTGAAGCGGGCGAGATCCTGGATTCCCGGGGCGAGCCCACGGTCATGGCGACCGTCCACCTCGCGGGCGGGGCAAAGGCTGCGGCTGCGGTGCCTTCGGGAGCATCCACAGGTACGCACGAGGCGCTTGAGCTGCGGGACGGCAATCCGGACCGCTATGCCGGGAAAGGCGTCATCCGCGCGTGCAGCAACGTGAACGTGAAAATCGCGAAAGCCCTGCTCGGCGAAGACGCACAGGACCAGGAACGCATTGACCGCATCATGGCTCGCTTGGACGGCACCCAAGACAAGTCAAAACTCGGGGCAAACGCCATGCTTTCGGTTTCTCTGGCAGCGGCGCGTGCGGTTTCGGTTGGCCGCTCTCTGCCGCTCTTCCGCTCTTTGCAGGAGACGTTCGGCTTTGCGCGCGAAATCAGAATGCCTGTGCCGGTCATGAACCTCATCAACGGCGGCAAGCACGGGGATTCCAACCTCACGGTGCAGGAGTTCCAGATCATTCCCGTTGCCGGCGAAACCATTGCCGAAAAAGTTGAGATCGGGAGCGAGGTGTTCCATCTTTTGGGCAAAGAGCTCCTGAAGCGCGATTTGGACAGCGACGTGGGAAACGAGGGCGGGTACTCGCCGGATCTGAAATCCCTCGCAGACGCGTTCCACATGCTCGGCTCAAGCATCATAGACGCGGGCCTGACCCCGGGCATAGACGTGCAGCTCGGTATTGACGCGGCCGCGAGCGAGTTCTATGCTCATGGCGAGTACACCATTGCTCCGCCCACAAAAACATACGATCCGGAGAAACTTTCCGAGCTGTACGAGCGGTGGATTGACGAGTACCAGCTTGTGAGCATAGAGGATCCGTTCGCCGAAGACGCGTGGAATGAGTGGAGCGCTTTCACGGCTCGCGTAGTGCCGCGGGAAATTATGGTGATTGGGGATGACCTCCTCGTCACCAACAAAAAGCGCTTGCAGCAGGGGATAGACAAGAAGGCCATGAATGCCATCCTCGTGAAGCCAAACCAGATCGGATCGCTTACGGAGACCATAGCAGTCATTAAGCTCGCGCAAAAACACGGCATCACGGTCGTGATTTCGCACCGGAGCGGCGAAACCAATGACGCGTTCATAAGCGACCTTGCGGTTGCGGTGGGGGCCGAGTACCTCAAAGCAGGGGCTCCTGACCGGGGCGAGCGCGTTGCAAAGTATAACAGGCTCATGGAGATAGAGCGGGGGGCTTTCTAGCGTATGCCGACAAACACAACAAACCCAACAAACGGGCCCATAGTGCTCCTCATCCTTGATGGCTGGGGCTTGGCGCCTGATTCAGCTTCAAACCCCATCACCCAAACCGAGCTGCCGAATTTTGACAAGCTCTTCGCCCAAGGCCAGCGCACGCGGCTCTGGGCGCATGGGCAGTATGTGGGATTGCCCGAAGACCAGGACGGCAACTCCGAGGCCGGGCACCTTAACTTGGGCGCTGGCAGAATCGTGAAGCAGGACTCCGTGATCATTTCCGAGGCAATTGCGGACAAGACGTTTTTCAAAAACCCCGCGTTTAGAGAGGCGATTGGGCACATGAAGCGCAACAATGCAGGCATGCATCTGATGGGCATGCTCTCGGACGGCCAGAGCGCGCACGCGACTCCCGAGCACCTCTATGCGCTCCTTGAGCTCATGGCCGAGGAAAAGGTTTCCCGCGTGTACCTCCATTTGTTCACGGACGGCCGCGACTCTTCGCCCAAGGCCGGGCGGGAGCTGTGCGAATCCCTGATGCGCCGGCTTGCGCCGGGCCAGGAGATTGCGAGCATTACGGGACGTTTTTGGGCCATGGACCGCAAAAAAGAGTGGGGCCGGACTGAACGCGCGTACAATGCGGTCGTCCTCGGAGAGGGCGCGTGCATGGAAGATCCGCTCGCCGTGTTTGACGCGAATTACGAGAACGGAGTCACGGACGAGTTCATTGAGCCGACCGTGATATGCAGGGATGGCCGCGCCATCGGCGCCATAGAAGACAATGACTCCATCATCTTCTTCAACCACCGGAGCGACCGCGCGCGCCAGCTCGCCAAGCCGTTTGTGCAGAAAAATTTCGTGGGCAAGAATTCAGAGACGTTCAAGCCAAAAAAAGTCGTTAAGAACCTGCGTTTTGTGGCACTCACGGATTTCGGGCCTGACCTCGGGGACATCCTCACCGCGTACCCGAGCATAGACGTGCCCCGCAGCCTGCCCATGGCGCTTTCCAAGAAGAAGCAGATATACATCGCGGAAACCGAAAAGTACGCGCACATGACCTACTTCTTCAACGGCGGGTACGCGGATCCCGTGGGCGGCGAGAAGCGCATACAGATTCCTTCGCCCAGCGTTGACCGGTACGACAAAGCTCCGGCAATGGCAACGGCCCAGATCGCGGAGGCAGTGGTTGCCGCGCTCTCGGAGGGGTATGATTTTATCGCCGCAAATATAGCGGCCACGGACATGGTGGCGCACACCGGCAACTTTGCGGCGGCCCAGGAGGCGCTCCGCGCCACGGACGCGGCAATCGGCGCCATCCTCGCGGTAGCCGCCGAAAAAAGGGGCATCCTCATGGTGACCGCTGATCATGGCAACATTGAGGAAATGTCTGACCTCTCTGGCGGGCACATTGACACCGAGCACTCAAAGAACCAGGTGTGGTTCGTGGTTACCGGGCACGAGGCAACACGCGGTCCGTTGCGGGACCACGGCGTGCTCGCAGACGTGGCCCCCACCATCCTCGCGCTCTTTGGCATCAAGAAGCCCGAGGAGATGACCGGAAAGAGCCTGTTTGAGCTGTAAGCGCACGTATATGCCCGAAAAAGCGAACAACCTGCCGCTCGTGCTCCTCATCCTGGACGGGTTTGGCATTGCCGCCGCTTCGCGCGGGAACGCCATCACCGAGGCGCGGCTCAAGAACTACAACGGGCTTTTACAGCAGTACCAGACCTATGCGCTCGCGGCAAGCGGGGAGGCTGTCGGCCTGCCCTGGGGCGAACCCGGAAACTCCGAAGTCGGGCACCAGAACCTGGGCGCCGGGTACATCGTGTACCAGGACGTGCTGCGCATCAACCAGGCCATTGAGAACAGGAGCTTTTTTGAGGTGGAGGCTCTCGCCGGCGCCATTGCGAACTGCAAGAAGCATAACTCCAGCCTGCACATCATGGGCCTCTTGAGCGACGGGGGAGTCCACGGTCACCAGGATCACATCTATGCAACGCTTGAGCTCGCGGCGCGCGCCGGGCTCTCGCGGGTGTTCTTGCACCTCATCCTGGACGGAAGAGACACGCCATACAACAGCGCGCCACACTATCTCAAGCAGCTGGAAAAGGTTACCAAGCGCCTGGGTGTGGGAACCATTGCAACGCTCTCCGGGCGTTTCTGGGCCATGGACCGCGACAACCACTGGGACCGGATTGAGAAGGCGTACCTCGCCATGGTGCGCGGCGAGTCCGCGGAAACGTTTCCGGACGCGTTTTCCGCGGTTAAGGCGAGCTACAGCCGCAAGGTGTACGACGAGGAGTTCGTCCCAACAGTGATAGTACAGCCGGGCGGGAACGGCTCAAGCCGCGTCTCTCCCGGGGATTCGGTGATTTTTACCAATTACCGGCCTGACCGCGCCCGGGAGCTCACCACCGCGTTCGTGCTGCCGGGATTTAATAAGTTCGCACGGACATTGCTCGGGAACCTCTACTTTGTGACCATGTCCACGTACAGCCCCGACATTCCGGTGCGCGTGGCGTTTGCAAAAGAGATTGTGGAGCATCCGCTCTCGCGCGTCCTTTCCGAGGCCGGCCTCTCGCAGCTCCACATTGCGGAGACCGAGAAGTACGCGCACGTGACCTACTTTTTCAATGGGGGCCAGGACATCGCATACCCCGGTCAGGAGAACGTGATTGTGCCCTCATCTGGTGTTGCATCGTACGCGGACAAGCCGGACATGGCAACCGCCGAGATCACCAGCACCATGCTCGCATCTCTCGCGTCCAGAACCCATGACGTGATTATCGCCAATTTTGCGAACGCGGACATGGTGGGGCACACCGGCAACCTTGCGGCAACCATCCAGGGTTTGCGCACCATAGACGAATCCCTGGGCGCTCTAGCGCGAGCCGTGGCAAAACGGAGCGGAGTGTTCATCATAACCGCTGACCACGGAAACGCGGAAGAGATGGTGAATTGGGAAAACGGGCACATCCTCAAGGACCACAGCGCCAACCCGGTTCCCTGCACCCTCATCGGGGCTCCGTTCAAGCGCACGGCTCCCCTAACAAAAGAGCTTGCCTTGGAGGAGCTTAAGGTGACGGGCGTGCTCTCGGACGTCTCTCCGACCATACTCGCCATTCTTGGGCTCCAAAAGCCCGCGAGCATGGCGTCCCGTTCACTGGTATGATTGATTCCTCTTTAAGCGAAATCCTGTTTGAGGCGGGCCGCGCGCTGCCGCGCGCTGTGGTTGCGATTGTTGCGTCCTACCTCATATGGGCCATGGCGGCGCTCTTGGTCATTGCGCTGTGGCGCGCGAGGACCACGTACCGCGCGTTTGCGCTCCTCGCCGCGAGCGCGGCTCTCGCGTACGCAGCAAACGCGGTTATTGGTCTCGCGGTCGTGCGGGAGCGCCCGTTCGTTTCCCTAGGCTTTGAGCCGCTCATCAATACTGCGCACCTCGCGGGCTCGTTTCCCTCGGACCACTCGGCAATCGCGTGGGCGCTCGCGTTCGCCTATGCGTTTGAGAAACGAAAAAACGCCTGGCTCTTTTTGAGCCTGGCGTTTCTGGTTTCAGTCGGACGCGTGCTCGCCGGGGTCCACTTTGCAAGCGATGTGGCAACCGGAGCGCTCGTGGGGCTCGCCGCCGGAGTACTTGTGCGCTATGCGAGCGGCAACCGATGGGTAGCCGCTACCTTTTGAGCCTCGCGCGCGCGAACTCCCGCCTTACGTCCGCTTCAAAAGCCGCGAGCAAGAGCAGCACCAGGATGCCGGCAATGGCGAGATTGGCATTGAGAGATTCCGGAAACGTGGGGAGGGAGGAGGCTGCTCTGTCCGCGACCCGGGCGAACACGTAGGAGAGCGTGGGGTAGGAGACCGGGGTTGAAGCGAGGCCGCCGCGGTACTCTTCGGTGAGCGCGAACGTGGTTTGCGCCTCGCAGCACTCGGTGCTTGCTTTAAGCAGGGTGCGGTACGTTTCGTGCTGTGCAATTTTTGTGAACGGCACCTGCGCGATTGCGCGCTGCGAGAGGTTGGATGCCGCGAGCGTGGTGTCGCGCTCGGGTCGCACGAGGACATCAAAGTACCTGCTCCCCGCGAGGCTCGGCAGGAGCACGAGATCCGCGGCAAGCGTGGCGAGCGAATCCTTTGAGAGGCCAAGGCCCGCGCTCGCGTTTTCAAGCGCTTGCCCGAGCACTGTGGGCGCGTCCGCGAGGAGCGATCCGAAGAGCTGCACCACCACGGTGGTTTCCCGGTCCCCCCACTCGCCCCGGAGTGCCACGATGCCGATATCCGCGTAGTTCTGATTTACGATGTTGGCGCGGTGCGTGGGGCTCGCCATCCAGGCCGCGGCAATGTCCGATGAATCCAAAAAGTCAATGGCCAGATTTTCGCCGGCGTACAAGTAGCGGTAGCCGGCTTCTTCTATCCATTCGTAGAATGGTTTTCCTTCGGGGGTTGAGTGGCTGAAGTAGGCCTTGGAGAGCAGGTCCTCCGCCTTTGCCTGGGCCGCCTGGGTGAGTTGGTGGTTGGGGATGAGTTCGGGCAGTGCGAGCTTGGCGCGCTCCTGGTTAGTGAGGAGTATAAGATCAGAGGCGGTAACGCTCCCTGCGAGGGCAGCGCTTGGAGCAACCGCAAGACACCCTACAATTAAGAGGGCGGCAAGTTTCAGGACTGTGCGCTTCCACAGGGGGATCCAGAAGAGCGCGCTTGAGAGTAATGGAATAAACATGAACCCGTGTTTTTTCAACAAACACGGGTCTGGTACAAGGAAACAATGTGGTAAGTATAGCACACCTTGAACATAAAGTCAAGGAATGGTACAATCCCGTAATGTACTATTAGTAAGAGTCAGGCATGAAAATAGTCATACTTGCCGGCGGTGCTGGCACCAGGCTGTGGCCGCTCTCGCGCGAGCGGCACCCCAAGCAGCTCCAATCCATTCTCGGGCCAAAGACCCTGCTCGCGCAAACCTATGCGCGCGTGCGGCGCGTGGTGCCTGCTAAGGACATTCTGGTCGCAACCGGAGTATCGCACGCACGCGCGGTCCGTTCCCAGCTTCCGGGCCTGCCCGCGGCTAACGTGCTCGTTGAGCCCCTGCGCCGCGACAGCGCGGGCGCCATTGGGCTCGCGGCCGCGCACGTCGCGGCCGAGGACCCGGACGAAGTGCTCGTCTCCGTGCACGCTGACTCGTGGATTCCGGATGAGCGGCCGTTCGTTTCGGCTATCCGTATTGCCGAGCCCGCGCTCGCGCGCTACCCCGAGCACACCTTGCTCTTCGGTATTGCGCCGACCTATCCTGAAACCGGGTACGGCTACGTCCAGCTGAACAAAAAAGTTGTACACATCGCGGGCCAGTCCGTGTACTCGGTGAAACGGTTCATAGAAAAGCCCGCGCTCGCGCGCGCCGAGCGCTTTGTCCGCGACAGGGACTATTTGTGGAACCCCGGGTGGTTCGCGTGGAAAGCGGGCACGCTCATGGAGCTGTACCGCACGATTCTGCCCAGGCACTACGCGCGACTCCTCGCCATAGCCCGCTCGCCAAAGAGCGGGCGCTCCGCGGCAATCAAGCGGGAATTTCCAAAACTCTCCTCCATCTCCATTGACCACGGGATTCTGGAGAAGGCCGAAAAGAGGCTGGTGATTCCAATTCGCACGCGCTGGTCTGACATCGGCCACTGGCGGAGCGTGGCTGAAATGTCGGAAAAGGACCGCGACGGTAACGTGGCGGCAGGTGAATCCGTCTTACTGGATAGCAGCGACAACTACTTGAGCAGCCAGAGCGGAAAACTCATTGCCGCCATCGGCATGCACGGCGTAGTCATGGTTGAGACCGATGACGTGATCCTCCTTGTCTCCAAAGATCGCGCGCAGGACGTTAAAGCAGTGGTTGCCGAACTCAAGAAGCGCAACAAGAAGCAGTATGTCTAATGCCTCACTAAAAAACATTGGAGCGGGAGTACTTGTTTTAGCGCTCCTTGGCGCATACATAGGCTGGCAGTTTTTCGGCAGCACTGCCGTGCCGCGGGATGCACGCGAGTTCGTGGTAGCCCCCGGAGCATCCGTAAAGCGCATCAGCGCCGAACTTTCGGACCTCGCCGCGATTAAGAGTGATTTTTGGTTCAGGACGCTGGTGTGGCTTGCGCGGAAGCAGGGTAATTTTTTGGCCGGGACGTTTGAGCTTCCTGACCGCGCCTCTTCATGGGGACTTGTGGGAGTGCTCACGAGCAAGGCCATGCAGGAGGTCCGCACCATCACCATCCTTGAGGGGTGGGGGATTGTGGACATTGCTGAATATCTGGAAAAAGAAGGACTGTTCCAAGCGCATGAGTTTCTGCGGCTTACCGGGCTTCCCGGAGCGTTTGGATCGCTTGACAACGAGTTCTACAATGAGCTTGCCGCCAGACACCGGCCGCTCGTGCACCGCGCCGCTGCAGCCCCGCTTGAAGGGTACCTGTTCCCGGACACGTACGAAGTGTTTGCGAACTCAAGGCCCGAGGACGTGATAGAAAAAATGGTTGCGCATTTTGATGCCCAGCTGACGCAGGAACTCCGTGATGAAATCGCCCGGCAGGGCAAGAATGTGTACAAGGTGCTCATCATGGCGTCCATTATTGAGGCAGAGGTGCCGCACGAGGAGGACCGCGCAATCGTGTCTGACATTTTTTGGTCCAGGCTTGAGAGCGGCGTGGCATTGCAGTCCGACGCAACGCTCAACTACATCATTGGCGGCGATTCTCCCTCGCTCACGCGCGAGCAGCTTGAGATTGACTCCGCGTACAACACCTACAAGTACCCGGGTCTGCCGCCCACGCCAATCGGCAATCCGGGCGCCTCGGCAATCCGGGCAGCCGTATACCCGGCCCGCACCGACTACTTCTATTTCCTCTCAACTCCGGAAGGGGAGACCATTTTCAGCACCACGCTGGAGGAGCATAATGCGGCAAAAGCGCGGTATTTGCGGTAGGGCTTGACTCAACGGCGGGGTTGTAGTAGTATACGCGTATCATTAATGTTTCCGCAGACAGCAGGCGTCTTTAAAGACTTAATGACCTGCCGAGGAACACGCAGAGCTCTCGCGCCAAAACGGCCGAAGGAGGCCTGTGAATCCTGTCTGCGGAATTCCGCAGATTTTTTGTTGCAACCATATGCCCAAAACAAGACAGCAAAAAGAAGAGGCGCTCAACGAAGCCAAACAGTATGTCGCGGACGCGAAATCAATCGTGTTCGTGGGCTACCACGGCTTGAGCGTGGCGCAGCTCTCCGAGCTTAGGAAAAAGCTTCGGCAAGAGCAGGTCGTGTTCCAGGTTATCAAGAAAACCCTGATCAAGAAGGTTCTGGACCAAGCCAAGCTTGAGGTGGACGTCAAGAACCTCGGCCATGGCTTGGCGGTCGCGTACGCGCTTTCGGATGAAGTGTCGGCAGCCCGCGTGCTCGCCCAGTTCCGGAAAGGGAACGAGGCGCTTGCGCTCTACGGCGGCATCATGGAGGGCGCTTTTATTGATGAGGCCTCGGTGGTTGCGCTCTCCAAGCTTCTCTCAAAGCCGGAGCTGTACGCGAAGCTGGTGGGCTCAATCAATGCGCCCGTATCCGGATTCGTGAACGTGCTTGCGGGCACGGTGCGGGGATTGGTGAACGTGTTGAACGGCATCCGCGAGGCAAAAGCGTAACATCATATATTCATATATCATAACGTAAGGAGAAATTACTATGGCAGACGACGCAACAAAGGATGCTGCTCCGGCAGCAGAGGAGAAAAAGGCGGTTGAGGTTCCCGCAAAATTCAAGGACCTCGTGGAAAAGGTTGAGAGCATGAGCGTCCTGGACCTCTCGGAGCTCGTGAAAATCCTTGAGGAAAAGTTCGGCGTATCCGCAGCCGCTCCCATGATGATGGCAGCCGCGGGCGCGGTCGCGGGAGAAGCGGCGGAAGAGAAGTCAACGTTTGACGTTGAGCTCACCGGTGCCGGCGCCACCAAGATCGCGGTCATCAAGGTGGTGCGCGAGGTCACGGAACTCGGGCTTAAAGAAGCCAAAGACCTGGTTGACGGCGCCCCCAAGATCGTGAAAGAGGGCTTAAAGAAAGAGGATGCCGAATCTATAAAGAAGAAACTGGAAGAGGCGGGCGCTACAGTTACGCTCAAGTAATCGCGCTCCGCAATGGAAAAACGCCCGCCTCATCGGCGGGCGTTTTTGGTTAGTAGTTCGGGATGCCGAACCGGTAGATCTTGTCTCCCGCGAGGGCGTATATGTTCTTCTCGTCCGCATCAACCGCCATGTCGGTTACGCCCTCAAGCAGGGGGTTGGTGAGCTGGGCCGCGAGCTCGCCCTCCTTGCTCTCAATCACAATGCGGCTGTATGAGGGATCCAGGATGTAGAGCACGCTGCCCGTTTCCGTGGTGTAGAGCCTTACTTCGTCTCCGGGCAGTTCACGGGCAGCCCAGGGAATGGTTTTGGTGAGGTTCCCGCGCAGGAACACGTGGATCGTGCCCTGTGAATCCAGGAGATAGACGAACCCGTCAACCGCGATGGAGCGCATGGTGGCGAGCTCATATTCCGTGGTGAGCCAGTTCTGCGGCGCGGTAAACCCGGCTCCGGCCCGGCGGAACCTGACAACCTGGTTCTCCTCGGTGCTCCAGGTGTACATATTTCCCCCGTACGCCGCAAACGGCTTGCTTGTGCCCGGAACATAGGGGAACGCTTGGCGCGCCACTGTTTCATCGCCCGTGTCCACGATGAGCGCCAGGCCAGGCGCCAATGCCGCGATCTGGTCTCCGGCAAGCGGCAGCGCGACATTGAACGAGTCAATGCCCGCTTCCTCAAGCGGGAGCGACAAGAGGAGTGAATTCTGCACGTCCAGGCCCGCAATTTTTTCCTGCACCCCGTCGTAGAAGAAGATCTTGCCGCCGAGGGCGAGGATACCTGACTCGTTCGCGGAGATGGGCGCGGGGACGGCGGTTGCGACAGTTGCAATGTCGCTTATGGACTGCTTTTTTTCGCCCTTGTCTTGGAGCGCGGTTATGGAGCTCTGGATTGCCGCGTACTGATCTTCCTGGTCCGGAAATTCTTGTTCAAGCTCCACCAACAGGGTTTGCACCTCGGCGAGCAGGGCCTGGGATTTGATTTTGTTGCCGTAGATGAGGGACGCTTCGGCTTCGCTCACCTTCTGTTCAACCCCGGCGATGCGGTCCGAAAATTCGGCTGTGCCTACCTCCTGGTTTTGGCGGTACGCCCGCACCGAGATGCTCCCTATAAAGCCCGCCACGAGCACCACGACTGCCGCGAGCGCGAGTTGGCGCTTGCGGGGCTGGCCGTAGATGAGGGCGCGCGCTGCCTGCCGGGTGCGCTGCCACACGTAGGCTCGGGTGTCCGGGTTTCTGAATGTTGCTGCCGCTGTTTTGGCTGCTCGGGCGATTGCGGGGATGAGGCGCACGATCAGCCTCCCCAGAGTTTCTAAAAGTTTTGCGAGGCCTGCGAGGATGAGCGTGAGGGCCTCGCGGCCCATCTCTCTCGCGCGCGCGGCAACAGAGAGCACCATGCGTCCCTCGGCCTCAAAACGGGGAATGCCTGCGGGCGCATCCTCAAACGGTTCCTCCTCTTCCTCTTCGTGTGGGCCATAGGTTGCGCTTTCAGCTGCAAGGGGAGAGTGCGGTTCTCTGCGCGGGATTGCGGCTTCTGGGGCGCGCTCGCGGCTCCGGTTGATAACGGCCAGAGCAAACTGCTTGTGCGACGGGGCCCTGCCGAGCAGTTCGGTGAGCGCGGCAAGCGCTTCGGGCGCGTCGAACTCCTGGGCGCACTTCCGGATGCGCTCAATGGAGAGGTAATCCAGGACCGACTCGTTGGCGAGCACCATGGACGTATCCGCTCCGAGCGTGCCGCTCACGATGTTGGTGAACAGTTTTACCGGGTTTGGGGCTGCGGGGCCGCCGGGAGCTTTGAGCACGTCCACGATTTTTTCGCGGCGCACCAGGAACGCGTGCACCGTGCCCACACTCCCCAGGTGCACTTCATCGCCCGCGAGCGCCACCACCGCGATGTGGATGCGGTTGAGCCAGTTTTTCGGTTTCCCGAGCAGGGTGTCCTTGACCCGTATGTTCGCCTTGGCGAGCGCGTTCTCAAACGCGTACTCAACCTCCGCGGCCGGGGAGTTGAAGAACTGGTGCTCTATTTCGCGGACAATGTCCTCAATGATGATGTCGTTGTCCTTGTCCGACACCTCTATCTCTGCGAGGAGCACGAGCTTCAAATCCGCGGCGCGCTCGTGGGAGAGCTCAAACACGGCGAGCGAGCCCGGGGCTCCGGACTGCCTCAAAACCTCTGTGGCGATGGTTGTGGATTGGGCGCTTTTCATAGCCTACCTGGGTGGTTGTCGGGTTGACGAGGAGGGATAGTGGTATTATACTACACCTGCTATCAGTGAACAAACTTTGTGTATGCTTGAGCACATTTTCGGGTCAAAGGTTCGGGTAAAGCTCTTGAAGCTGTTTTTGGCGGGTGCGAATGATGACCGCGACTACTACATCCGCGAGATTGCGCGCATGCTCTCCGAACACCTCAATTCGGTGCGCCGGGAGCTTGAGAACCTGGAGGACATCGGGCTCGTGGTGAGCCAGGAAAAGGACAAGCGCAAGTACTACGGCGTGAACCGCGATTTTTTGCTCGTGCCCGAGCTCAAGTCGCTGCTCTTGAAATCGCGCGAGCTCGGGGAGCAGAAGCTCGTCGGGCAGCTTGAGAAGGTGGGGACCATGGACCTGCTCCTCCTCGCCGGCACGTTCGTGGGCCAGGCCGAATCCCCGGTTGACATATTTATCGTGGGCCGCGTGCAGAAGCCCAAGCTTGAGCAGTTCGTGAAGAACTACTTCAAAGAGACCGGGCGCGACCTCAAGTACACGGTCATGAACAAGAAAGAGTTCCAGCACCGCGTGGAGCTCGGAGACAGGTTCATCTTCACGCTCTTGAACGGGCGCAAGATTGTGGTGATTAACAAGCTCGGCGTGTAGCCATGCCGGGGGTAGTGCTGCAAAAAGCCATTGCAGACGCGGGTGTTGCCTCGCGCCGGGCCGCGGAAAAACTCATTGCCGCGGGCAAGGTTAAGGTCAACGGCGCAGTCGTCACCAAACTGGGGACGCGCGTGGATGCGGAGCAAGACGTGATTCTGGTGAACGGGAAGCGCATACGGCGCGCCGGCCGTATGGCCTATTTTTTGTTGAACAAACCAAAAGGGGTGGTCTCTACGGCGCGCGATGACCGCGGCAGAAAGACGGTCCTTGATATCGTCAAATCGCCGGAACGCATTGTCCCGGTGGGACGCCTGGATATTGATACCACGGGCTTGCTCATACTCACGAACGACGGAGATCTCGTGCACGAGCTCACGCACCCTAAGTTTGAGCATGAAAAAGAGTACGAGGCAGTGGTTGAATCACCGGGCAACTGGGGCGAGGGTCTTGTCAAAAAAAATATAACCCGGCTGGAATCCGGGATCAAAATCACCACAGGCAGAACGAGTCCCGCAAAAACGCGGCTCATCAGAGCGCAAGGAGCGCACCAGTATCTGGTTGTTGTCACCATCCACGAGGGCCGCAAGCACCAGGTACGGCAAATGCTCAACGCGGTGGGCTTCTCGGTGGTCTCTCTCAAACGGGTGCGCATGGGCCCGATTGCGCTTGGTACTCTCCGTGAAGGCGCATACCGCGAATTGACGCCACAGGAAGTCATATCGCTTAAAAAGAAAGCCCCGAAGTAAGTTCCGGGGTTTTCTTTTGGCAGCTCGCAGTTGTGGGTTACTGATATTATTGGGTTAGTGCTTTTTTTGATGTGAGGCGTATCGCTTCATTGCTTCAAGCATGCCTTTTATAAAATACTGTTCAAGAGGAATGTCTTCAAGGCGTTTCCATTCATAGTTGCTGTGTTCGTGCGAGATCGTAATAGCGCCAGAATTATATTCAGCTTCAAATAGAAGGTAGAATACCCGGATTTGTTTTTTCTGTCTTTCTGAAAAATAGGCATGTCTCCCGAATGAGACAGGGTCAAGTGATAGTTTGTACTGTATGTCATCGCCGATTTCTTCTTTTAGTTCTCTGTCAATGAGGGTTTCGTACGGAGTGTCAAATTCGTCCGCATTAATTCTCCCGCCCGGCATATCGTGATAATCTCCTTCGCCGGTTTCTTCCGCATTTCTCAGTACTAGAATCTCGCCATCATTGTTTTTTAGGATAACTTTGAGTGCGATATTATAGTAATCCGGATCATGCTTCTGCATATATTGACATTAATACTTCCTTATGATGCCCACCACCCGGCCGCGGATGATGACGTTTTCCACCATCAAGGGCTGGTACTTGGCGTTCGCGGGCTGGAGCCGGACGTAGTTTTTTTCTTTGTAGAACTTTTTCAGGGTCGCGGTCCCGTCATCCAGCACCGCAACCACCATGTCCCCGTTTTTGGCGTACTCGGTTTTTTCCACAATCACGAGGTCCCCGTCCGAAATCAGGGATTCCACCATGGAATCGCCCCTTACTTTCAGAATGTAGCACTGCCTGCCGCGCGTGATTTCGGCAGGGACCGCGATGTCCGCTTCGCGGTTTTCCACGGCCTCAATGGGCGCGCCTGCGGTGATCAAGCCAACCAGAGGCAAGGTATGCATACTGCTTTCAAGGTAGGTCGGCTCAACATTGCTCTCGCTCCGGATAATCTCAAGCTCCCGGGATTGTATGTTGCCGGTCCGCTTGATGAACCCATGCTTCTCCAAAAACGCCATGTGCTCGTGGATGGTCGCCAAAGACGAAACCTTGAACTTTTTCGCGATCTCGCTTAATGTCGGCGCATAGCCGCGGTTTTTGACGTACGATGCGAGGTAGTCAAGAATCTGCTGTTTCTTTTTAGGAAGGATGATAGTCATACCATTATATTAATACGCTCGTTCCCATTCGCGGAACTGGCTGATCATCTGCCTGAAGATGGGTTCGCCTGAATACTTATGGAAGCGCGCATCCTTTTTGAGGCGGTTCCAGTTTGCGAGGGGGAGGCTCGTTACCGGGCACGCGCGTCCCTGGTTGACTGCGCGGATGTTTGCGGCCATAATGAGCCTGACGCGGCGCACGTCTTTTGCGAGCATGCGCAAGAGCTCTGCGCGTTCGCTCGGCCGCTTCTCGCGCTCCCACGGAAGAGAGACGCGAGATAAAAATGCGCCGACCAGGAGCGCCGGAGCGATTGCTAACGTCAATTGCAGGAGTGATGCTGTCATATGGGTATCTTTTGTTCTTGTTTGATGATGGTGTAATGATAACCGAATAAAAACCGAAAGTCAAATACGTAATTGTGGATAACTTTTACACATGAAAAAAGCCTTAGTAATTTTTGTGATTTTGGGAGCCATAGGCGTCTGGTATAGCAATCGTTCGCCTGATCTGCCCGAGCCAATTGCGTATTCAAATGTCATCGCGAGCGACGCGTTAGCGGAGCGAAGCAGTCCCGTGAATGACGCACGGCGCAGCGATGATGAGATTGCCGCGTCGCCGCCGGAGGCGGCTCCTCGCAATGACAGCATGACCTCACCCTCGCCCTCTCCTTTGCAAGGAGAGGGGATTCCGGATGCGTATAATCTCGAGGTTCCGTTCCAGTCCCAGGCGCCGCACGCGAACTGGGAGCTTCCCTATCAAGAAGCGTGCGAGGAAGCATCCCTCATCATGGCTGGCAGGTTTTTTTCCGGAGAGAGCCTATCAGCAGAGGAGATGGATTCAGAAATCAAAAAGCTCGTTGCCTGGGAGCAGGATACGTTTGGGTACTATGAAGACACCACCGCAGGAGAAGTGGTGCGCATGGCAGCAGACTACTTTAATCTCAATGCAACGCTTGATTATGATACAAGCGTTGAGAACATACAGCGCCACATCGTGTCAGGCAAGCTCGTGGTCGTGCCTGCGGCAGGACGGATACTCCAGAATCCCTACTTTTCCGGGGAGGGCCCGCTCTACCACATGCTTGTGATCCGCGGGTACACGCCTACGCACTTCATCACCAATGATCCGGGCACCAGGCGCGGTGAGGAGTTTATATATACCCATGACGCGCTCATAAACGCAATCCACGACTGGCCGCGCGAGCACGGGGGATTCAAAGACAATGTGACTGAAGATGAAATGCACGCCGGCACGCCGGTCTTGATTGTGCTTGACAAGTGAGGGGGTTCGTAGTTTACTGACTGACTGCAGTGTATGCAGTTCGGTCTTTTGGCAATTGAGGGTTTTTCGCCATTCACGCAGGTCAAGTCCAACCCAAAATGGGGAGGTGTAGCATGACGTGTCCTGAATGCGGTACACTCGTCAAGTCCGTCGGGGGCGTGCATCACTGCACGCACTGCGGCTGGGCCGATAGCACAGAACTGACCGCGAGGGTTCCGGTGATCGTGGTGGGGCCGTACGGCAAGGCGCTCGGCTCCCGCGTGTGCACCGCCATACGAGAGTCCAGCGCATGTATGCTCTTCGCCGGGGTGACTCGTCCTAATGGCGATACGGCGCGGCGCAGCGATGATCTTGGAGGCGCAGTGGCTGC
>CAYIMZ010000005.1:0-22250 GCA_964364695.1 uncultured Gammaproteobacteria bacterium
CTGTTGCGAGAAATGATAATTGAAAGCCCGCGTCAAAAACCAAAATCTTCGGGTTAACGAGGAGCATGAGGAATGCGGTGAACACGAGCGCGTTTGTTGCACGTGATGGCCGGCCGAGTTGGCGCGCCAGCAGCACGAAGATGCCCATGATGCCGGCCCGCACCACTGAAGCCGTAGCTCCGGTCATGATGACGAAAATGGTGATTGCCGCGCTGATGCACCAGAACGCGCGTTTTCGGGAGACGCCGAGGAACTGGAGAAAGCCGATGATGACAGCCGCAATGATGGTGATGTTTGAGCCGGAGATGGCAATGATGTGCGTGGTGCCGGTGCGGTTGAACGCTTCCAGGAGGTACTCGGGTATGCCGCGCCTCGCGCCCACGAGCAAGCCCGACAAAAAAGCCGCGTGCGGCTCGCTGATGATTGAGTTGATGGTGCCCATGAACCGCGTTTTGACCCAGAGGATGCCTTCCATTGCAGGGTTGCCGCGCCCGGGTTCTATGACCACGAGCTTCCCGCGCCAGCACACGCTGTAAATATCGTACCGCGCCAAATACTTGTCATACGCAAAATCTTCTATTTGCTCCGGCGCTTCAATTGCGCACCTGACCTCCAGCAAATCCCCGTACTGATATTCCGGATACAGTTCAGTCTTGATGAGGAGCCTGCCGCTTACTTCCCCCTCCTCTGGCGAGGAGGGGGTCAGGGGGTGGTTGGGAGTGATAATTCCCCCTCCTTTACTAAGGAGGGGGTCAGGGGGTGGTTGCGTAATTGACCGAACAGATATCGTCAATTTCTGATGATCCAGCCGCACGTCCGGCTCCTGTGCCACAACCCCTTGGACAACTATGTCTTGGCCGTTATATGACGCTATGTGCCGCGAGTCATCAAAATCAGGCTGCGACAGAATCAACCGCGCAGCTCCCAAAATAAAAAAGACCCCCCACAGGGCCATGATGCGGTAACGGCGATGTGACCAAAGAATAACGAGCAGCACCACCATCACCAGCAGCGCTGAATACACGTACGCAAATGGCACACTGACAAATGACGATGTGCCCACGCCTGCGACAAAAGACAACAGGCACACCAAGAATATTTTTGACTGCGACAGATGCATACATTGATTCTACCGCAAAAAGAAGAGGCCTTGAATCCATCCTTGGATCCAAGGCCCGTGCAAGACTGCGAGCGGTCGCATCACCTGATGCCGTGCCGGCGGGCGAAGCTGATGTCCAATATCACGGTCTGGCGGCCGCTCAAGCTCTGCCACATCACGCGGATGTTCTCCAGGTCTCGCGCAATCCTGTCCCGCTGCGCTTCCTCAAGCGGGCTGGCAAGCTCGCGCTTCCCATCCTTGGCAAGCAGCTCACCGAGGATCCTCTCCGCATCCGCAAGGTCTTGCGCCTGCAGGCCGAGTGGGACTGCCGAGCGTGCGTCTGACACAGCGCTGATGCTCATGGCATCACCTCCCCTTAATTGTGGAAACAGCGATATGGCCGCTACTTCTGCGTAGTCAGCCACTTTACATAACTTTCAGCAAACGTGTCAAGTTCCCCCCGTAGTACCGCATCAACATCGCTCGTTTCCAGGCCGGTCCGGTGGTCTTTCACCAGCTTGTACGGGTGCAGCACATATGACCGGATTTGACTTCCCCACTCCGCGGACTTGACCGAGCCGCGGATGGTGCGCTCTTCGGCTTCCCGTTCCTCGGCTTGCCTTTTGCCGAGCCGGGACCTCAAAATTTTTAAAGCAGTCTCCTTGTTCTGGTGCTGGCTGCGCTCGTTCTGCACGCTCACCGTGATGTTGGTCGGAATGTGCACGATGCGCACCGCGGAATCCGTGGTGTTCACGCTCTGGCCCCCGTGGCCGGACGAGCGGAACACGTCAACGCGTATGTCCTCATCGCGGATTTCAATGTCAGAAAGGTCGCCCAAGTCAGGGATGATATCAACCAGTGCGAATGACGTGTGGCGCATGGCCTCCGCGTCAAACGGCGAGATGCGCACCAATCGGTGCACCCCTGCCTCGCTCTTGAGCCAACCATACGCATAGTGGCCGATGACTTCAAGCGTGGAACTCTTGATGCCCGCTTCCTGCCCGGGCTGCGTATCAACGATTTTGACGGAGAAGCCGCGACGCTCGCAGAACCGAATAAGCATACGGAGAAGCATCTCTGCCCAGTCCTGCGCGTCATGGCCCCCTGCCCCGGCGCTGATGGACACAATGGCGCCCCGCTCGTCAAACTGTCCCGTAAAAAACGCAAACAGTTCCAATTTTTGAAACTGGCCGGCAAGCTCCTTGGTTTTCCTCCCCACTTCGGCCTCAAGCTCACTGTCGCGCTCTCCCGCAAGCTCTTTTGCGAGCGCGAGGGTGGACGCAACATCCTGCGCGAGCTCCTCCCAGCGCGCTGCCTCGCCTTCAAGCTGCGCAAGCTCTGTGGTCAATCTTTGCGCGCGCTCGCGGTTCTCCCAAAGGTCAGGATTGGAAACGTCGCGTCCAAGCTCCGTGATGCGCTCGCGCTTCCGGGCGAGGTCAAAGCAACTCCTCTGTTTCGGAAATTTTTTCCGAGAGCTCGTGTAATTGTTTGATAACCTCGTGCATACCTATTTCTGCTCGCTAAGAGTCGCGCTCACCTCAATCTCCTCGCCTGTGCGGTACACCTTCAGAGTGACGGTATCCCCGGGCGCGAACCGCGCGAGAAGTTTGGCAAGGCCCGCGTCCTCGGTGACCGCCTCCCCGTCCACTTCCAGGATGATGTCGTTCTCAACCAAGCCCGCTGTATCTGCCGGAGAGCCGGGAATCACGGCAAGCTCGCCCCGCGCGTCTCCGGCCACAATGAGCGCGCCGTGGTCAATCCCTTGGATGCTGTATGCCTCGGCAAACTCCGGGGTGACGATGACGTAGCGCACCCCCAAGAACGGCCGCACAATCCTGCCGTGCTCGCGCACGCTCTCAATGGCGCTCTTGATTTCATTGATGGGAATCGCAAACCCAATGAGCTGCCCTTCGCGCGACACCGCCGTGTTCACGCCGACCACCTTGCCGAACAGATCCAAGAGCGGACCGCCCGAGTTGCCGGGGTTGATGGCGGCATCGGTCTGGATGGCTCCGTCAATCACCTCCGAGCTGCCGGACGAATCTCCGGCAACCACCCTGCGGCCCACGCCCGACACCACGCCCTTGGTGACGGTGTTGGAGAACTCTCCCAAAGAGTTGCCAATGGCAATCACGGTCTGCCCGATCCGGACCGCGTCCGAATCGCCCAGGTCAAGCACGGGCAGATTATCGGCCTGGATTTTGAGGATGGCAATGTCGTTCACCGTATCGCGCGCGAGCACCTCTGCCTCGTACCGGGTCCCGTCATCCGTGATCACCGTGTATTCAGCCTCGGACTGGTCAACCACGTGCCGGTTCGTCACAATCAAACCGTCCGCGGTCACAATGAACCCGGTCCCCCCGCCCACTTGCTGCTGGCCCTGCGGGGGGGCTTGAAAGCCGAACGGGAACGAAAAGAAGAACGGGTCGTCGTAGGGCGAGAAGGGCCCGGTCTGGTTGTACAGCTTTGAGAGATCCTGCGTCACCACAATGCTCACCACGGACCGCGTGGCCCGTTCCACCACGTCAATGGCGGCGGAGTCTTCCACCACCACCTGCGGCTTCTGCCCGAGGCTCGCCGCTCGCGGGTCAGCGTCCCCGGCAATGCCGAAGGACTGCGCAACGAACGGCCACACGCTGTTGCCGGAAACGAAAGCAGCCGCCGCGCCGAGCACGGCGCCCGCGAGGCCGCCCGCAAGCGCAGAGGCGGCAATGCTTATAAGAAGCAGCTGTTTAATTGAAGGGGGAAGTGTGCCGAACATAGCGCCTACTGTTGTGCGTTGGTATCAAAAAGACGGTTGATGTAGCTGTTGCCCTCAAGGATGGTCTGCCCGGTTCCGCCGCCCAGAAGCTCGGTGTATGCGGAGAACCACTGCCCGAGCAAGGGCGGCAGGTAGATGATGGCGAGAATGACGGGGCCCGCAATCAGGACGACTTTCACCACGTTCAGCACCTGCCCGAACAGGATGTACCGCCGGGTCTTGCGGGTGTGCTCAATGATCTCCTGGGTGAGCTTGAGGTTTTCCCGCACGAGCTCTTCCAGGGTTGCCCGCTCGCCCGGGGGAAGCGCGGGCGCGTTATCGTTTTGATTTTGTTCTGCGTCTGGCATGGGTGGTGCGCTTTTTTGCTGCGGCCGGCTTTCCGACCAGCTTATTGATTTCATCGTAGAACGTATGCACGTCCCTGAATTCGCGGTACACGGACGCGAACCGGATGTAGGCGACTTTGTCCAGCCGTTTGAGGTGCCGCATGGCGATCTCGCCGATCTGGGAGGCCTTGATTTCGTTGCGGGCCGTCACGTAGATGTCCCGCTCAACCGCAGCCACGAGTGTGCGGAACTCCTGCGAGGTCACGGGCCGCTTCTCAAGCGCGCGCGTGAGGCCGCTTGCGAGCTTCTCGCGCGAGTACGCCTCCACCCTCCCGTCCCGTTTGATCACCGAGAGGTTGAGGATTTCCGTTTCCTCGCGCGTGGAAAAACGAAAGCTGCACTGCCCGCACTCGCGGCGGCGGCGGACTGTATTGTCCTGCTCGTTCAGGCGCGAATCCAGAACACGGGTTTCTTCGTGGTCGCACGAAGGACACTTCATGGGTCTTCTCCTCGCCGCGGTCCGCCTCGCGCGGATGCGAGCGATTAGTGCATCTTTTTCCGGATGAACGCCGGAATCTCAAGCTCCTCCTCGGAGTCCTCTTCGGCGCGGCCATTACCGGAAGCAGTGCGGCCTCCGGCAATGGCTGCATCCGGAATCGCGCTCTCCCGCTCAAAAAAGATGGCGCGCTTCTTGTCAAGATCTTCGGAGCGCTCAAACTCCCGTTCGTCGCGGTACTCGTGCGCCGGCGCGGCCGCGCTACGGGACGGCAGCCGGGCCGCGCCCTCAAACCCGGTTGCAACCACGGTAATCTTCACCTCGTCCTTAAGGTCCTCGTTGATCACGGCTCCGAAGATCACCTTTGCGTCGTCGTCCGCGGCGCCGGTAATGATCTTCGCGGCCTCGTTGATTTCGTACATGCCCAAATCGCTTGATCCGGTAACCGTAAACAAAATGCCGTGCGCCCCGTCTATGGACATCTCCAAAAGCGGGCTGTCAATGGCTGCCTTGGCCGCGTCAATGGCGCGGTTCTCGCCCGAGCCGCGGCCAATGCCCATGAGCGCGGAGCCTGAACCGCTCATGATGGCTTTCACGTCCGCAAAATCAACATTAATGAGTCCCGGCACCGTGATGAGCTCCGAGATCCCCTGCACGCCCTGCCGCAATACGTCGTCAACCACCCGGAACGCGTCTATCAGGGACGTCTTCTTGTCAATCACCTGCAACAATCGGTCATTGGGGATGGTGATGATGGTGTCAACTTTCTCAATGAGCTCCTCAAGCCCCGCCTCCGCAATGGACCGGCGCTGCTGGCCCTCAAACATGAACGGCTTGGTCACGATGGCAACGGTGAGTGCGCCGAGATCCCGCGCAAGGTCCGCAACTACGGGTGCGGCCCCGGTGCCGGTTCCCCCGCCCAGGCCGCACGTGATGAACACCATGTCCGTGTCTTTGATAATGTCCTTGAGCTCATCCTGGCTCTCCTCCGCGCTCTTGCGCCCGAGGTCCGGGTTCATGCCTGCTCCCAGGCCCCGCGTCACAGTCTGGCCGATGTGGACCTTGGTCTGCGCCTTGTTGTGGTGCAACGCCTGCGCGTCCGTATTCACGGCAATGAACTCCACCCCGCGGATGCGCTCCTCAATCATCCGGTTCACGGCGCTCGACCCTCCTCCCCCCACGCCAATCACCTTGATTTTGGCGAAGGTTTCAATCTCTGGTTTGATCTCCA
Source organism: uncultured Gammaproteobacteria bacterium (assembly GCA_964364695.1). Classification (GTDB taxonomy): domain Bacteria; phylum Patescibacteriota; class Patescibacteriia; order UBA2169; family UBA2169; genus CG10-46-32. The sequence goes on from CAYIMZ010000005.1 coordinate 5,914, forward strand.
TACGATTATCCTCTTCACTCCCCGCTTTCGCGGAAAGCCTGCTTGCCGAATTTTATTTTCTTCAAGATGCGCCGTCTCTCTTATGATTTAAAAATTTTGATGATGGATCGCATCTGCTCGCTGATTGCGGACATGCCCTTAAAGCCGCGCATGGATGCTCCGAATGTTGTCGCTCTCGCCTCCTGGTTCGCATGTCCCCAGAGCACGAGCCCGACCGCAGTGGTGTAAGCGGGGCTTGCGAGCTTGTCAATCGCGGAAGAAACGCCCGTGGGCACGCCCACGCCGGCCGGAAGCCGGAACACGCGCTTCGCAACGTCCGCGAGCCCGGGGAGCACCGCGCCCCCGCCCGAGAGGATCACGCCTGCGGGCAGCTTGCCGGATCTCCCCACTCCCCGGAGCTCTTTATCCACCATGCTGAATATCTCTTCCACGCGCGCCTCTATAATTTCGGCTAAGTACTTTTTTGAAAACGACCCCTCTTCGCGCTCGTCTACCTCGGATGTCTGAACGAGGTCCGCTCCGGACCCGAGCGAGGAGAGCGTTCCCCCGTACTGCACCTTGATGGCCTCGGCGGTGTCAATGTTGGTGCGCAAACCGATGGCAATGTCGTTCGTGATGTGCGAAGCGCCCACCGGCAGCACCCGGACGAGCATGATGTCGCCCTCTTCAAACACGAGGACGCTCGTGGTGGCGCTACCCATGTTCACGAGGGCCACGCCCAGATCCTTCTGCCGCTCCGAGAGCGTGGCCTCGGCCGAGGCGAGCATGGCTACCACCAGATCGTCAATCCCGAACCCGGAGAGCGTCACGGCTTTGGTGAGGTTCTTGATGTGGTTTGACTGCCCCTCAATGATCTGGGCGCTCACTTCAAGCCGCACGCCGTTCATGCCGATGGGGTCGCGGATCGCGGTCTGGTTGTCTATGGAAAAGGACCGCGGCAGCACGTGGATAATCTCGTAGTTCGGGGGCACGCTCACTGCCTGGGCCGCTTCCAAGACGCGCTCCACGTCGTCCTCCCGTATCTCGCCGTCCGCGCGGCCAACCGCAATCACGCCCTTGGACTCCTGGGCCGTGATGTGGCTGCCGGAAATGGCGACCACTGCGCTTTCCAAATGCGCGCCCACCATCTTCTCGGCTCGTGAACGGACCTGGACAATGGACGCAACCACGTCTTCAATGCTCCGGATGGTTCCGCGGGCTACGCCGCGCGCTTCGCCTTCTGCGATCCCGATGATGCTAAGCGTGCCCTGCTCCGGAGCCGCCTCGCCGACTGCGATGCGAATCGTGCTGCTTCCGATATCAATGCCGGTTATGAGTTCTGTATGGGCCATAGTACTTTTGAGTATACAAAAAAACCATTGTTTGCGCAATGGATTTACTTGTCCACAGATTGAACAATTTTTGTGTACACTCAAAAACGCGTTGTACTCATTTTGTGTTCAGTATTTTTTCGCTCGCCGCTTCCATGCGCCGCTCCTCGGTGGGCGAGGAATGGGCGAACCCCAGAAAGTGGAGAAGGCCGTGGACAAACAGGTACGCAACGTGTTCATCAAACGTCCTCCCCATCTGCCGCGCCTCCTCCCGCGCAACGGACGGAGCAATGATGATGTCGCCGATCTCGGCGCGGTCAAGTGAAGCGAACGAGAGTACGTTCGTGGGCGCATCCTTACTGCGGTACTCTCGGTTCAGCTTCCGCGAAGCCGCGGCCGACACGAACACGACGCTTGCGGCGGCGCCGGCCACGCGGCTGCCGAACAGCTTCTGGGCTCGGGCCGCTGCGCGCAAAATCACGGCACGCGGAATACGCCCCAAGCGCGGAACCTGGTTCTCAAACACAATCTCCATGCTATTCCCCGAGAGCGGCCTCTTCGTTCTGTGGCGCCTGTTCTGGGGAGGTACTCGTTGCCCCGAACGTAAAGCTTGAGTAGAAATGGCGAAACACGTTGGGCCAGTTAATCTCATCGCTGGTGCCGTTGTTGTAGGTGAGAATGTAGATGAGGCCGCCGGACGAGGCGTACGCCGTTAAGTGGTCCGGGCTCCACACCGCAGGGGCTCCCGAGAGGACCGCCACGTCAAGCTCCACGTTCGCAAGCGACGGGGACTGCGCCCGGAACCAGTCAACAATCGGGGTATTGAGCGGATTCTCCACAATCAGGACTTCAAAAAATTCCTCGGTGTTTGAAATGAACAGGACCTGCTTGTTGGTCTGGTCCAGCGAGTCCGCAAGCCAGCTTGCGGGGTACTCAACCCGGTACCCGTATGTTGCATTGGTGTAGGTCGCAAACAAGCCGGACTCGGAGAGCCGCGCTAAGGGGGTAAGCGGGCTGTATCCGTTCTGTATTTCCTCCAGGTCAAGGTAGGAGTCGGAGTCCGAATCAGCCGAAGCGGCCGAGGTGCCAAAGAGCGCTTCCTCGGCGTCGGTGAGCCCGTCAGTGTCCGTGTCAACGGTCGGGATGGCGCGCGTGAACGAGAGCTCCTCGGTTGCGGCGGCTTCTTGTGAGTGCCAGATCACCGCAATGGGACCGCTCGGCGCCTTCTCAAGCATAAAGGCGTACCCCTCGGTGGTGAGCTGGTAGTCTGGAAACTCCTGCCAGCGCACGCCCCGCAAATACGCGGGAAACGCGTCCCCAGGGTCAGAGGACGCGGGCGCTGCGACAGCCGAGAGCAGGAGTGAGAGCGGCTCGGAAAACGTAACGCCGGCAGGGTACAGCGAGTACAGTCCGCCGAGCACGGTTCCCTCTTCCGGCAAGGTAAGGTCCTCCTCCGCAAGCAGCGTCACGCCAATGCCAGACCCGTACTCCTGAACAACCGTCGGAGGCACGGCCACCGCAAGGGAACCGATGAGCATTCCCGATGCGTCAAACGCCTGGCTCTGAATGGCTGTTTCCGAAACTCGGGCAGGTTCCTCTGCTGTTTCCAGGATACTCGGAGCATTTGCCTGAATGTCCTGCGTAAGAGCCGGCAGCGCCTCTGCATCCCGGGCAACGTCTGGTCCTGACCGAAGCACCGCGAAGAGCACTGCCCCGAATACGGCGAGCACGAGCACGGCACTACCGCCCAAAAGCAGCCCTTTCTTTCCCGGTAAGTGTCTGGATGAGGCAGACGGGCCTTTGGGAACGTACTCTCCGGGCATGACCGTAAACCGGTCATCCGGGATGGTGGGGGTAGCAGTTTTGCTCCCGGATTGGTCGCGGGGCGCGGTTTGAGTTTCTTGGGATTTCTTTTTTCCAAAGCCAAACATAGGTCTATTGTGCTGCCTGGGCAGCTTGCTCAAAGTTAAGGAGTTTTCCCGACCCCAGGGGGTTGTACCCGTTCTGCACCTCTTCCCCGTCCAGGTACGAATCAAGGTCAGAGTCGTGGTTTAGGGGGTCGGTCCCGAAGATGGCAATCTCCTCCCAGTCCGAGAGGGAGTCGTTGTCCGAGTCCACGAGCCTTGGGTTGGTGCCGTGCCCAAACTCCTGGGCATCCGAGAGCCCGTCCTGGTCAGTGTCAATGGATGCCAGGTCCTGGGGAATGGGATTTAAGGCGCGGTCAATGCTGTCCTGCTGAAAACTCCTCAAAATCCCGCCGGTATCTTGCCCTGAATCCGCAGGCGCGTCCGGAGCAACTTCGGGCGCGGTACTGGGCGCGGCCGCATCCGGAGCGGTAACCGGCGCCGGTGCGCCCTGGTCCTGCGGAGAACCCAGCGCGGGTGCGGCTACAGGCGCGTTTACCCGCCCCGCGAGCGCCACAAACGCGGCAGCCGCACCCCCGATGACAACCGCGCTCGCGAGGAGGATAATAAGCATCTTCTTAAACGGGAAACCAGGGGCTTTTTGGGCGGACTCTTGAGAAGAAGGCATGGATGCGCTTTCCGGCATAGAAGCGACCCGTAACTTGCCGCTTGAGAGCGCCGTAGGCGGGCCCGGGATGACCGCGGGCTCGCGTTGTGCGCCCTGCGCGTCTGTTGAAGCAAAAATATCCTCTACCCCGCCTGCTGGCTGTAGTAGCGGCCGCGACGCCCCCTCGGAAATACTCGGGGCAGGCTCCGGCGGCGTGGACGCCTGCGATTGCTGTCCTTGATTTTGATTTTGATCTTCAAACATGCGTACAGTATACCATAAAACACGCTTGGCGGAAAACGGACCAACTACTTGCTATACTGCAATCCCTTGTCCATGCAAGCGAGAGCGGGATCGGGAGCGAGATCCCATCCGCCTCCGGTGAGCCAGTTCCAGCTCGCGGGTAGTGCGTATTCCAGATTGACGGAGAATGATGCCCGGCCATCCTGGTTTCGGTAGGCGTACATATATGCGTTCGTTCCGCTGTTGCACGCGTACCCTGGGTTTGGAGTTCCGGTGCGGCACGTCCCCGCATCAGCTATGCCTGTCGCCGCATCGCACTGGATGCTTTCGGAAGGATCATGCGGCAGCGATGATGCGAAATCAGAGGAAAGCGAATCGTCCCATGATGGCCACACCGAAAGGGAAAGCCCGGGGGTAAACGAACCAGTCGCAAGCGCAGGCGGAGGGTTTGCGCTATCCAAGAGCCGCGCGAGCGTGTATGCGTCCTTGATGCGCTCTGCGTCGCGCCTTAAAGCTGCCTTCTGGTCATCATTGGGAATGTTCACCAAAAACCTCCAGTTGGAAACCAGCTGGGTGAAAATCCGGATCAGATCATCCGGAGCCTGGTCGCTCACCACGATTCGGTAGATGTTATTGTAGATGGAGGGCGCGGGCCCGCGCGTGTCATTAAGCGCGCCGACATACACGGTGCGCCGGTCCTGGATCGCGGGAAAACCGTCCAATGGGGCAATGGACTGCGGAGTTCCGGCCAAATCGTCCTGACGACCGTACCACTCGGACACTGAATCATTCTCCGGATTTGCAAGCGACTGGATGATGATGGCATTATTAAGCTCTGGAACGGAAAGGAATATCTCCTTCAACAGCCGGTCATCAGACCTGCCTGGGTCATTATGCCCGAGCTCAATGTACTTGCACTCTTGCCCTGCTCCGCAATCCGAGTGCGCGGTGCACGAAGCCTCGCTGTACTGCTGCTTGGGATCAGGCTCATTGGGATCAAAACAGCGCTTGGGAATTTCAGGCAAGTCATCCGCGCCTCCGGCTTGGCCCCTATCCCTGCAGTAGAATGTGGAAAAGTTGGTCTTGACGTTCTCCCGGGTGAACGAGTCATCCCCGGTCTTATCCGAAAACGGCAACCCATCCGCTGCCATGTCCGGAGGCCACGGATTTTCGCACAAGAACACCCGCGCTTCGGTTGCGCCGGCAATATCCGCTCCCTCAATGTTGGCGCGCACCGCAAGGACGGTTGCGCCGTCAACAGGATGGATGCTAAACAGCTGCTGCGAACCGGTGAGCGCCAAAGAAAAGGGAGATCCTGATGAGAGGATGGTTTCGTCGCTTGAAGACCACGCAAGCGGCGAGTTGGCCACTGCGGACTGGCCGGCCTTGTTGATTGCAAACGCTTCAAAGACGCGCTGGTGGCCGCCGACGAGCTGCTCTGCGTCTCCCTCGCAGTTGTCCCTTCCGGCGCAGGTGAATATGGGCGCAACCGGCTCAATCTCAAAATGCGTGAGCCTGCACTGGTCGTCCTGGCTATTGTTGACCGTGTCAAAGTTGATGACGCAGTCCGCATCCGTCAAGCCCGCGGCCCGGTCGCTTGCAGAAAGCTCGTTGCAGACCGCGTCAGTCGCGAGGATGCCGCCCGTGGTGCTCCGCAAGCCGGATATGCCGCCCTTGAGGATGATTTGATAATCAGGGGGCGGCGCATCATTGCGCACCGCGAATTGGCCCTGATCCGGATACAACCGCAAGGTGGTTTGGGTGCCGCGCGTAACCGCGTCCGCAATGCCGGAAACCACGGTGTTGTCGCTCGTTCGGCGCACATAAAAGTTGGCGTCTGCGCTATCAATGCGGTCTCCGGGCGCAAACCCAAGGCTCTCCGAAGTTACTTCCCCGCGGAGCGCCGCCTCCACGACCATGTTCAAACAGGCATAGTTTCCGTCCCCGGGAGCGTACGATCGCACTGCCAGATTATCCGGATTTCCGGAACCCGGCGGTATGGCGCCGAGCACCCTGAATGAAACCGCGTTGCTTGAGTCCGTACCGCGCATGACCGCAACGGTTCCCGCACCCGCCGGAGCCGCGGCCACGCGGATGCACAGCTCATTGTTCTCCCACCCGTCTTCAGGACAGCTTGAACGCGCCGGCCGGGCAACCACGTCAGTTGTCGGGAAAGGCGCCGAGCCAACCGTAAACACGACAGAACCCAGAGAAGCGCCAAAACCCTGGCCACGGATAGCGGCAATGTCATTCGGCCTGCCCTGGACCGGAGCAAGGCGGCAAATGCCGGGATGGCTCGCGCCATCCGGATTGTATGATCCAAAACTCGCCGCATCAAACCCGGATCTGGTGACGCGCGCCGGGCCCGGGTTAATGGCGTTTGGCGCAACTTCCGCAATAATCTGCGAATCGCTCCACGCAAGTCCACACCACGCCGCATTCGGCACAAATGCCTCCGCGGGCTGGCCGCTTGGGTCCGCCCCAATGTCAACCCTTGCGCGCGTATTCCCGAAGTAGCACCCTTGAATGGTAACCCATGTCCCGGCCGTGCCGCTCGTGGGGTTGAATCCGGTAATGGTCGGCGAGCATCGGCCCGCGTTGTCGCCGCTCTGCAAACAGACAGAACCGCTGCATGCGCCCGCGCGGGTGCAGTCCGCGTTCGTGCTGCATGGCGCATACACCGTGGCGACCGCGCCGTCTTTCAAGTGCGTGCTCCCCTCATCGTAGAACGCGCACGCAATGCCGCGGAGAGAGCCGTCGCTTGACCCCACTCCTCCAGTCACCGCGTTTTGGCCCGCGGTTCCCCCACTCAAAGTGATGATGGCTGCTCCCCCAAGCGCCGGCGCGCCGCACGTTGCCCTGCACTCAAACGAAACATCTCCGGCAATGTACTCGCACGGCCGCCAGGTAAAATTGTCCGGAGCAGTGATTTCCTGGCCGCCGCTCGCGCACGAATTGGATGGGCCGTACGAACGGACAGCGAGACTCGCGGTTTCACCCTCAAAGAGGCTGATGCTTGGTTGGTTGAGCTCAATCCGGTTTACCGCGCACGCGGCAGAGCCGGTCTTAAACGACCACATGTACGCATCCTCGCCAGGAGTCCCATCCGTGTCGGCATTCAGGTTTGCAATGGTTTTCCCGTCTGTTGCAACCACGCCGCCAGCGCCTCCGGCAACGCGCACCAGGTACCATGCGCCCTGATCAAGCGTGTTGCCAGGCGTCTGGGGGGTGATGACCGCGCGCTGGGCCCCGTCAAGCGCCACTGACGCGTTGACAAGCGATGCTCCAGGGTCGCTCCATAAGCACCGCGCGGCACCCGGGCATTTTTTGATCTGCACGCGGCTTCCGCTTGCGTCGGCAATGGGTTTTGACGTTTCAAAACTGATGACTGCGGAAGCGCACGAATCCGTGCACGCGGCCCGCGGCTGGACACTCGTGATACGGAACGTATCCGGGACCTGGCACGTGCATGATGCCGTGGAACACTCAAGCCCTGCCGAACACAACCCCGGGTCCGGAGAACAGGAATTGGCAATTGCGGAACACGACTGCCCGACCCCTGCGCGCAGATTGAACTCAAGCTTGTTTGACGCAACCCCGCCTGCGGTCACGTACACCTCGCCGTCTGAAGGGTTGTTCTGCGATTGGTCCGGAACGTTCGCCGCGATTCTGGCCGCGTTCCACGCGCCGCCGTCGTTGATGATGCCAGACAACGTCTGCGTCCTAAGGTTGTAGAATGTCAGCTGATCCGAGAATGCCCCCCCGAGGTTGCGGCCCGAGAGCGCAACCGTATCGCCCCAAAACCCGCTCGTTGGGCTGATTGAGTACAAACACGGGCCATTGAACGTCCTGGTGGTGTCAACGGTAAACCGAACCGCGTTGCTCTCAAGCACCCCAATGGGCGCGGGGTGTTCCACGCTCACCGCAACGTCAAAATCAACGTTCGCTTGAGCGAGTATTGGTTCGGACGGTGGTCCGATAAAGTCGCCGGCAATTGACTCGCTCCCCCAGACGTTGCTGGTGATGGAAAGGCCCGCATGCCCTTGCCACGCCGCTTCTATAGCTTGCGTTAAGCCCGCGGCGTTCAGCGGGGAATCCAAAGAGAGCGCGGTGTGCGCCCGGCTTGCTCCGGATTTTGTGTCTCCAAAGTACCGGCCGGCAACGGTCATGCACTGCTCCCACTGTCCTTGGTTGCGCCGCAAGCCGGATACGTAGCTGATGTACGGCTCCTGGGCGCACGCGGACGCCTCTGCCGCAGTGAATGACCATGCATGTTCCTGGCTGTCCGCAGGATCCTGGCCCGGCTCCATAAAGCTGATTGACGCGTTGTACGCGGTACCCGGAATCAAATCATCCGCCGCGTCATTCGGATCCAAATTAAAAGAGTACCGCTTGCAAAAATCATTGGGATTGCCGGACCCGGAAAAGTTGTCCTCCGGCAGCGAGCGTAAGCTCACGCCGGAAGGGGTAAGCGTTCCCCCGAGCGCCAGGCCCGCGTTTCCGTTCGCATCCACCCCGCAACTGCCGGTGCGCACGTTGTACATGGAAGTCCGAAACTGCACGAACGCGGGAGTTGCCGGGCACGCGTACCCGAATCCGTCGCTCGGGCGCACGAACGAGACCCCGGGCACGTCCGCGCCGGTTGTGAATACGATTTCAACCGGAGGCGCAAGCTCGTTGCCGCACAAATCTTCTATGTTCTGGATGGTGAGCCGGTACTCGGTGTACGGCTCCAGGTACGGTCTTCCGTCAAACGCGGCAGCGTACTGTTCGTTCAGCCCGAACACGAGCCTCGCGTGCGCGAATGACGCATCAAACGCGCTCGCGGGAATCGCCGGGCCGTACGCGCCGTCCGCACGCCGAGGCTCAAGAAAGATGTTGGCAACAATAAGCTCGTCAGGGTCGCCCTCGGACGCGCCCGCCGGAGGAGCGAGCGCGGTTGTCGCGTCAATGGATTCCGAAAACTCCAAACTAAACAATGTGCTCCGCGGCACTGATGTCTCCCCGTCGCCCGGGTACGCAACCGCAAGGCTCGGGGCAACTGAATCTCGGGTGGTGCCCGTGGCAAACGTCCAAAAATGGTACCCGTCCCGCGTTCCGCCGCAATCGGCGCATCCCGAAAGAACCAAGCCCCGCGCATCCCGGAGCGTTTCATCCAAACGCACCTCATAGGTCGCGTTCGGGGTCCAGTCAACGCGCGCACCCTCCTCATCAACCCGCTTGAATGAGATCACGTTGTTGCGCTTCTCAATGAGAATGGTCCCTTCATCAACAAAGGTTCCCCCGTTGTTGCGCTTGATGGTGAGCGTATCCCCGTTTTTGAGATTTTCAACCATCTCGGTATTAAGCCAGTGGTTGAACTGGGCCTGGATGTTTGAGCATAACTGCACGCCAAGGCTCGCATCTGCGCCATCGTGGCTTGTTTCAAACGAATCAACCACGAACGCGGCAACATTCCCGCCGCCCGGAGGAATGCCGCCTCCGCCGCCTCCCTCATCTCCGCCCACGCCGAGCGCCCCGCCGATTCGGTTGATGACGAACGCGGCAATGGCCCAGGAGGCCATAATGATCACGAGCCCGATCACCGCGTTGCGCAGGATGCTCTTTGCCTTCGCCACCTGCTCCTCGTTGCCGCTCGCGGTCATCCACAGGTAGCCCGCATAGATGATGATAATCACCGCAACAATGCCCAAAAAGCCGAGCGCTATGTTGACGATGGTGGTGATGACGCTCTTGAGGTCCCGGTCGCTCTGGACCGCAACTTGAGAAAATTCGGAAGAGAGCCCGAAATTCTCCGTAGGATCAGCAGTTTGCGCGAAGCCCGCAGGCGGAGAAGCAAACAAAAAAGCCGCCGCAAGGAGGCACGCAAGAAGTGCGGTACGCGCAAAACGCGCCTTCAGGTGGCTCTGAATCAAAACTGGAAGAGATGTGCGCATGCGGCTATGAGCGTTTCGTTTTGGTTTTGGACGCGGCAACTTCTTTCCGCGCCCGCTTCAAAAGCTCGGAGCCTATCTTCCCCGCCGCACTCGCCGCAACGGCTGCCTTCGCGCGGTCCAGGCCCGCCTTTTCCAAACCCTCGGCAACTTTCTTGCGGGCCGCCTTCCCACTCACCGGGGAGAGGAGCGCTGCGGCGGCAGCGCCGAGGAGCGCGCCGGCTAAAAATTTTCCTGACTTTCCCATGTTTGTTTTATTATTGGCCCAACAGCTCGCGGACCTGTCGGCCGACTTCATCCCCGCTCGCGCGGCCGCGGACCTGGGGCATCACGCGACCCATGACCTTCCCCATGTCCTCAAGGCTTTCCGCGCCGGTTTCGGCGAGTGCCGCGACCACCACGTCCTTGAGCTCATCACTCGAAAGCTGCGGCGGCAAGTAGAGGGATAAGAACCCGATCTCTTCTTGGAGGCGACGAACCTCCTCGGGGCGCTCGGCTTTTTCGTTCGCTTCAACGGATTCCCTGTGCTGCTTGATTTCGCGGCCGAGGATGGCGACCACGTCTTCGTCCGAGGCAATGCCGTGCTTCTCTATTTCAAAATTCTTGATGCTGGAGCGGACCAAACGGAGCACCGAGAGCTTCTCGGCATCCCGCGACTTCAGTGCTTGCTTGAAATCAGTATCAAGCTGTTCAACAAGGCTCATAGCCTGTATTACCCCCTTTTCTTGACGCTGCCGCGTTTCTTTGCGCCCCCACGCCCACCGCGCGCCCCGCGGCCGCGAGAGAACGTCTCTTCCGAGAGCTCCCCGATCTTTCGCAGGTACTCCTCTTTGGTGCGCATGGCAAGCCTCCGAAGCGCGTCCTTCTTCTTCTGGCTCTCATTCTTTTCGCGCTCAAAGTGGGCTCGCCGCTTGGTCCGGAGCAGCAAACCGCTGGTTTGGATCCTGCGCGAAAAGCGCCGCAACAGCCGCTCGTTGGATTCATTCTCTCTGCGCTTGATGGTAATAGACATATAATCTATACCTATGCTAACACAATGTGCCCCGCATTGTCAATCTCGCGGGTTGTTCTTTTTAAGCCGCTTCTTGAGTTCGTCAACAATCTTGGCGAGGTCAACCACTTCCTGGATGCCGTTCTCCATGTCGCGGATGATGATGGTCCCGTCCAAGAGCTCCTTTTGGCCGAGGATCACGGCGTACACGACTTTGAGCTTGTCGGCGTACTCAAGCTGGGCTTTCAGGCCCTGCTTGGCAAAGTTAGCCCGAACAGGAATGCCGGCGCTGCGGAGCGTCTCAAACAGGGCAAAGGTGTGTTTGGTGGCTTCTTCACCGAGCTGTGCCAAAAACACCTGGGGCTGGTTCTCCTCGCGAAGCGCCGCGCCGGACCGTTTGAGCGCCGAGATCACCCGCTCCAGGCCAAATGCCATGCCAACCGCAGGCGTGGGGCGGCCGCCCAAAAGCTCAACCAAACCGTCGTAGCGCCCGCCGCCGCCGATGGCGAGGAGCGTCTCGGTTTTCTCTTCGTCCGGGGATTCCTTTTCAATGGACGCCACGATTTCAAACGCGGTCCTATTGTAGTAGTCAAGCCCGCGCACGATGTAGGGGTCCAGCTCGTATGGCACGCCGCTCTCGTCCAGGTGCTCAAGCACCCCCACAAAGTGCTTCTTGGAATCCTCATCAAGGTTGTCAACCAAAAGCGGGGCTTCCGCAAAAAGCAGCCGGCACTCCTCTTCCTTGCAATCCAGCATGCGGAGGGGATTTTTGACAAAGCGCTTCTTGCAGTCCTCGCACAACAGGCTCCGCTTGGGCTTGACGTAATCCTTAAGGAGCTGCACGTACTCGTCCCGGGATTCGGCAGAACCCAGGCTGTTGATGTGCACGCACGCCTCAAGCCCGAGCTCGCGGCACACCGTGAAAGCGAGAAAAATGATTTCCGCGTCAGCAACCGGATGCTCATTGCCGAGGAGCTCTATGGAGAGCTGGTGGTGCTGGCGCAAGCGTCCGGCCTGCGGACGCTCGTACCGGAACGCCGGACCTTGCGCGTACAGCTTCACGGGCTGCGGACGGTTGAACATGCCGTGCTCAATGTACGCGCGCGCAATGCTCGCCGTAAACTCCGGACGCAAGGTCACGGACTCGCCCCCTTGGTCCTGGAACGTAAACATCTCTTTGGAAACGATGTCTGTGTGTTCGCCAATGGTGCGCTTGAAGAGCGACGTTGCTTCCAAAAGCGGCAGCTGGATTTCGTCGTACCCGTAGTCAGCGAGCAAGCGCGCGGTAACGGCGCGGACGTGGTGCCAGTAGGGAGCCTCCTCGGGCAGCGTATCCTTAAACCCGCGCAGGAGTACCGGGGTTTTGGGGGATCGCTTCTTCTTTGTTGCTTCTGCCATATGTATTGCGAATCCTGTGCTCAAAAACCAAACTCATAGTGGCCGAGAACCCCGAGCCTGTCAAACGGCCAGCCGCGCAGCCACGCGCGCCCCACGATTTCACCCCCCGCAAGCGGCCCGAACCGCCTTGAATCAAGGCTTGCCATCCTATTGTCCCCCATCACGAAGTACTCGTCAGCGCCCAGAGTTACGTCCGACATATCCGTGGTGACTGTGTCCTCCCCAAGGTACGGCTCTTCCAGGGTAACCCCGTCCGGGTGCACGGCATTGTAGACCCTGACCTCCTCATTGGCCACCACCACGCGCTCGCCGGGAAGGCCGATGATGCGTTTGATGAAAAACTGGCTCTCGTCCAAAGGATACTTGAACACCACCACATCCCCGCGCTTGGGCGGATCAAAGCGGTACGAGAGCTCGTCAATGATGAGGTACTCGCGGTTGTAGTATGCGGGCTCCATGGAGGCGCCGTTCACGTAGAACGGCTTGATGAGGTAGTACCGCACCGGCACGATGATGGCGAGCGCCACGAGCGTAATTTTGATGAGCTCGCCGACAAACTGAAGCGCTCCGCCAGACGGTTCGGAGTTAGCTTCCCTCATCATCTTGTCTATTTCAGAAAGCCCCTGGCTCTCGTTGTCCGCATCCCTCATAACCTTGAGATTATAGCAGATATATGGTGCTTTGCAATCTGGTGGACGATGCTGGGCTCGAACCAGCGACCTCTGCGATGTGAACGCAGCGCTCTAACCAGCTGAGCTAATCGTCCGTACGTTTACTAACCCCGGCTAATCTTGTATAATACTACCATTGCCGAAGCGCGAATTCCAGTTATACTAGCAGCACCCATGGATAAACGCAACCATATTGACTTTTTAGGCGCGACAGAGTTGGTACAAGCGATTTCCTCTCCTCGGAAGAGGAAATTTTTTAGATGGAAAACCCTGGCTCCCACAGGGCTCGCCTTTCTCCTGCTCCTCTCGCTCGCGTACGCCGCGAGGGCTGTGATGTCCTCAAATGACCTGGCGCAGAGCATGGGTTCTGCGAGCGTGTTTGAGCAGCTTGCGCACCTCGCAACCGCCGGAGACCGGCCGCTTCGCGGCGAAAGCGAGGGCAGGATTAACGTCCTGCTCCTCGGCATCGGCGGAGAGGAGCACGAGGGCGGCCAGCTCACGGACACCATCATCGTGGCGAGCATTGACCCGGACGGCCCCACACTCGCCTTGCTCTCCATCCCCAGGGATTTGGTGGCGCCCATACCCGGAGTTGGCTGGCAAAAAATCAATGCCGCGCACGCGTATGGCGCAACGGCAGAGCCGGACGCGCCAGGCGCCGGAGCCGCGCTCGCCCGCGCGACCGTTGAGAACATCACCGGGCTTACGCTGCACTACTACATCAGGCTGGATTTTCTCGGGTTCACCAAAACCGTGGACGCGCTCGGCGGGGTGCGCGTTGATGTTCCGGTTGCATTCACGGACTACGAGTACCCGGACGAGAACTTCGGCTACGAACCCGTGCATTTTGATGCGGGCTGGCAGAACCTGGACGGCGCGCGGGCGCTCAAGTACGTCCGGAGCCGCCACGGCACCGCGGAACAGGGAACGGACTTTGCGCGCGCGAACAGGCAGCAGGCCGTCCTTTCGGCGCTCATCGCGCGCGTGAGCGCGCTCTCAACGCTCCTCAATCCCAATAAGCTGCTCGCGTTGTCCGATATTGTGGGCACGCACATAGAAACGGACATGGAGCTCTGGCAGCTCCTGCGGCTCTATGAACTCGGCAAAGCCATGGATAAGGAAACCGTGACCCAGGTGGTGCTCTCTAATGACCCAGGGGGCCTCCTGGTCGCGGACACCAACGAGGAGGGATCGTACCTCCTGCGGCCCCGCCTCGGGGAGGGCGACTTTTCGGAAATACGCGAGCTCGCGGGACGGCTGCTCAACGGTGCGGCGCCCGACCAAAACCAGTACGCCAAGAACTCGCGGCTGCGCATCGCCATCCAGAACGGCACGCTCCACGAAGGGCTGGCAGCGCAGGCATCGCAGAAACTCGCGGCGTTCTCCTACACCGTAACGGAGGTTGCAAACGCGGACAAGCGGGACTTTGAGCGCACGGTCATCTACCGGCTCACGGACAACACCACGGAAGAGGACCTGCAGTTCATCCGCGAGACCCTGGGCGCGAACGTTGCCCCCCTGCTTCCGGAGTTCGCGCGCGGCGTGGACGCCGACGTGCTCATTATTCTTGGCGAGGACAACGTTTCGTAACCATATGGCACTCCCGCGCGTGGTCATCGTAGGGCGCAGCAATGTTGGCAAATCAACGCTGTTCAACGCGATTGCAGAGGAGCAGCGCGCCTTGGTGAGGCCCGAGGCGGGCACCACGCGCGACGTGCTGGACGCAGAGGTGTCGTGGCGCGGCACACGGTTCACGCTCGTTGATACGGGCGGGCTTGATCCGGCCAGGCGCGACACCTACCGCGAAGCAATCATCACTCACGCCCTCTCCGCCCAAAAGCAGGCTGCGGTGGTTCTGTTCCTGGTTGATGTGACCATCGGGCCCTTGGATGATGAAACGCGCATTGCAAAGGAACTGCGCAAGCTCGGCGCACCCATTCTGCTCGTCATCAATAAGTGCGACAACGCGTCCCGCCGAAGGCGCGCGGGCGCGTTCGCGCGGTTCAATCTGGCGAGCTTCCAGGTGTCGGCATCCAACGGGTCCGGCATCGGGGACCTCTTGGATGTTGTAGTTGGACATGTAGCGGCCTCGACCCCGAAGGGGGCGTGGACGCCTGGGTCTGACGTAGTGCTCGCGCTCATCGGCAAGCCGAACGTGGGCAAATCAAGCATCTTGAACAGCATGGTTGGGTTTGAGCGCATGATTGTCTCCGAAATCCCGCACACCACGCGCGACTCGCAGGATGTGTCTGTTGCGTACAAGGATGTAGCATACACGGTCATTGACACTGCGGGCATCCGCCGCAAAACGGACGCAGGCGACGAGGTAGAGCACCTGTCCATCAACAAATCTCAAGCCGCGATCGCCCGCGCAGACGTGGTCGCCTTGATAGTTGACATCTCCGAAAAGCTCACCAGCCAGGACCACCGGTTGGCGCGCGAGATTGAGGATGCCCGCAAAGGCCTCTTCATTGTCGCAAACAAGTGGGATAAGATTCCGGAGAAAGACACGCACACCATAAACAGATACACCGAGTACCTGGCTTCCGAATTGCCTAACCTCGCCTGGGTACCCATCATCTTTACGTCCGCAGTTGATGATAAGCGCACCAAAGAGATGCTCGTGCTCGCCTCTGACATAAAACAGAATCTTGACAGGATCGTCACGGACAACGCGCTCGCAAAGTTCATTAAGGCGCTCGTTGCCAAACGCAAGCCAACCATTGGTAAGGGCACGCGCAGGCCGCGCTTGCTCTCCTTAAAACAAGTTTCGCACAACCCCCCTCGCTTTGTGCTTGAGATTCCGACCAAGACAGACCTTGCCCAATCATACCAGCAGTACTTGAGGAACAGCCTGCGCGAAAAATTTGACTTTGAGGGCGTGCCTATTACACTTACGGTAAAGTCCCGCGAGCTTAAAAAAAACGAGGAACAAGAAGAGCGGCCGCGTAAAAAACGCGTCACCCATAGGCCCCATCACTACTAGTAGTTCCCCCTCCTTGCTAAGGAGAGGGCGAGGGGGTGGTCCGCAACCATATGAAACTCATCATCGGCTTAGGTAATCCAGGAAAACAATATGAGAAGACCCGGCATAATTCCGGGTTTATGGCTGTTGATGTGTTAGCCGGCGCATCTCACTGGAAATTGAGCGATAAATTCAGCGCTGAAACCGCTGAAACCAAAATAGGCAAGCACAAAATCATATTAGCCAAGCCGCAAACGTTTATGAACAACTCGGGCCTTGCCGCGGCCAAGCTCGTGCGATTCTACAAAATCAAAA
>CAYIMZ010000006.1:0-14447 GCA_964364695.1 uncultured Gammaproteobacteria bacterium
CGTTATTGCTGAAAGGGTCAGAATAGATAGTTCAGGCAACGTCGGCATCGGGACGACGACGCCCGCCACTTTGCTGGAAATTGGCGGCACCACCAACAATGTTACCTTTGACGGGTACAAGAATTGCACTGGCTTCACCTCCAACGACAACGGGCTTATTGCCTGCACGGCGTCGGATCTGCGCATGAAGCAGGATATTGCCTCTCTGGCCGCCCCGAGCGGGCTTTCGGCCATCAACGCCCTGAACCCGGTTTCATTCCGCTGGCTGCCGGAAACCGGGCGTACTGCGGCCGAACAGTACGGACTCGTGGCCCAGGACATGGCAAGCGTGTTCCCGAACCTGGTGACAATCACGAATCCCACGCCGCTCACGCCGGACGGCACTCTCTCGGTGGACTACCAGGGCCTTATTACGCCCATGATTTTGGCGCTACAGCAGCTGGATCAGCGCTCCGGCTTTATTATAAGCGATTACGCGGCTTCGTCCACGCCGGCGCTCGTCGTGGATGCCGCCGGAAACCTGGGGATCGGCACACCCTCACCTGGGGCAAAATTGAGCGTGCAGGGGGGTATTTCCGCGGAGAGTATTGTGCTGGGCATTGGAGCCGCGATTCCCTCGGTTCCGCTCGCGCCTCTGCACGTTGTGGGCCAGTGCATGACCGGGGACACGCTCTTGCCCGTAAGAAGGCGCAGGAAGGGCAAAAAACGCGCTAGGGGCGTTGGAAATGGAGATGATGATGAATTGCCGGAAGACGGGATTGCTTCGCTTCCTTCGGAAGCTCGCAATGACACTAATGAATGGGACTACCTTCTGGTGCGTATAGATGAGATTCAGCCCGGGGACGAAGTTATGTCGCTCAATGAGGAAACCAACCGCGTTGAGTACCGCAAAGTCCGTGCGCGCATGGACATGGGCGTGAAGAAGATTTTTGAAATCCGAACCAAGTCCGGGCGTGTCATCCGCACCACCGCGAACCATCCGTACCTCGTGCGGCTGCAGGGCGGCAATGGTCTGGATTCGGACGAAAAAACAGGCGAGCAAAATATCACGTTTACCTCAAAAACAGGTGAAATTTCTAAAACTCGTGAGAAAACAGGGGCCGAAAATCGTGATATGGCCTCCGCTATCTCCACTAACGGAAAAGAAAAGACCGCCGTTTCCAGCGATCTTTTCAACGGGGTCCATACCCCTGGTGAGAATGTTGAAGTTTGCCACTCCGTTATCAGAGCAAGTATAGCGCACGAAAATCAATCTGTCAAGCCCTCTGTGGAAAATCAAAAGCGGACCGCCGCTGGTGGACCCGAGGGGAGTCGAACCCCCGATAACAGAGTGGCAACTTCGTTATCCTCGCCGGAGCAGGCCCGAACCAGACAACAGCCCGCGGAAGAAGTATACCACGAAAGCGCGGCCCGGAGCGCGGTGCTGGAGATCCTATGCCCCTACTGCGCAGGAAAAAATTTTGTAAAACGCGGCACGCGCAAGAAGAAACTGGAAATCGTACAGCTGTATCTGTGCAACGACTGTAATCGCACCTTCACCCCGGGCTCCATAAAAGGCAAGCGGTATCCCATGGAAGTGATTTTGGACGCCATGAGCCTGTACCATCTCGGGTTCTCCTTGAATAAAGCGGCGCGTTTGGCGAACGCCATCTATCACCGCAATGTGGACATCCCGGTGCCGACCTTGCCCGACGTTTTGCCGGTCCCAAAGAAACATCCTTCCTTTAATCTGTCTCCGGGTACCTTGTTCCAGTGGCTCCAGCAGTATACGTCCCTGTGCGCGTACTCCCGGATGCGGCCGTTCGGGCTCAAGCTGTTCCCCCCGGAGAAAGTGATAGAGTCCGCAACCCTGGCGCACCGCCAGCTGTACCGGTTCAGGCACCACAGGGCCAAATCGCACCTCATAATAGAAGAGGACTACAAGAACCGCAAGTTCGCGCCCCTGCGGGAGTACCTCTCGCTCGTGCCCGCGGAAACCCCGCACCAGTACTTCCAGGAAGGCATGCGCGCGAGCGAGGCGCCCATCGGGTTCTCCAAGAGCGACATGATAGTGCGCGCAAAGAAGAACTACGCCACCAAGCTCGCGAGCTTTGTCCTGCAGGCAGTTTCCCGCAACAAGGACCGGCACGACGCGCTCCAGCGGTTCATGCTCGCCAATGACTCCGTAACCGTGGCCACGGAAGTGCCGGTGTACATCCGGCGCGAGGACCTCGCGCACATGCAGACCCAGCTCGGGTTTATCCTGTTTAAGAAAGCGGCCCGCCGCGCGGTGAAGTCCGTAAAAGATCTCAAAGTCATGGCAGTTTCCGAACTGCCCAAGCTGATTACCGGGCACATAGACTTCGTGCAGATCCGCAACGGGTTCTGCCACATCATGGACTACAAGCCAAAAGCCGAAAAAGAGCGCCCCCTGGAGCAGTTGACTTTGTACGCGCTCGCGCTCTCCCGCCTGACCGGACTGCGGGTGTACGACTTCAAGTGCGCGTGGTTTGACGAGAACGACTACTTTGAGTTCTTCCCTCTGCACCTGGTGTACAAGAAGACCAAGCGCAAACGCAAGCGCGTTGAGACCATAGAGGGCCGGTACCGCATGAACAAGGATCCGGGGGTAATCCATGAGATCCGGCCGGAAAAAGAAGGACCCAAGCCCCGGGATGGTCCGTAACCGGGACGCTGAAAGGGACAATGGGACTGCCGCAACGCGAAGGGCAATGTCGGGAGCGGGAAGCTATGTATCATAATTACACAAATTACCAAAACAAAAGATGGGACTCGCCTCAACACAAAGGCAACTTCGGCAGCGGGACGTACACTCTAAAGAAAAAGGTCAAATACTTCACTGACCTGGAAGTGTACCAAAAGTCCCAGCAATCGGCCGTGTTCTGCGCTAAAGAGCTTCTACGGGCGCTGGATGAGAACACAAGCCGGATGCTTAAGGAGGAGATAGCGGACAAGATGATCCTCTGCTCCCTCCGCATCCCGCATCTCATCGCCGAATCCCACGGAAAGCGGTTCGGCACCGGCGAGGAGTCGCTGGCAATTCTGGACCAGGTCATGCTCAACTGCAACCGCATGGTCGCGTACCTGGAGCAGGCCCGGGACCTCCTCGGCCTCCCCATAGAGCACGACCGATGGGAGGAGCAGATAAAAAACTATTTCTACATACGCCAAAAGGTCTTGAACCTCCAGCGCGTATGGCGCAAGTATATCAACGAGAATCAACAGTCATAGTGTCATTGCGAGGGGCTTTAGCCCCGAAGCAATCCCGTCAATTATCAATCACATGCAATCCCCAATCAACAATAGAGCATGGATGAAAGTCTCCGAACTGGAGGCTGGCATGCAAATCGCCGTTCCCGCGGACGAGTGTTTTGGCGCGTACGGCGCTGCAATGCCGGCAGGGGACGAACTCAACGCCGGGCAAAATCGGCACGGGGATGTTCTTTGGGATGAAATTGAGGAAATCACAGTGCTTGATGAAGAGCAGGTCTGGGACATAGAGGTGGAAGGAACCCACAACTTTGTTGCGGGACATTTAATTGACAAAAAAACCGGAAATCAGCTTTCTGAAAAGGAGGAACAGGAGTATATTGAGGGAGTCTCAAAGAAACAAGCATGGTTTGGTTCATTGTTTGCTCACAACACGTATTTGGACGGCAGCGTGGGCATTGGCAGCGCCAGTCCGAACGCAAAACTTTCAATACTTGACGAAACGCTTGTCCTGCGTGATGCGTTTACCGTGGCTACGTCCACGGATTCGTCCGTGTTCCGAGTGGATACGGCCGGAGACGCGTACGCCCAGGGCGCGTTCAATTCCGGCGGGGCCGATTATGCCGAACATTTTTACACGCCGGATGCGGATTTGGCGGCCGGAGAAGTGGTGTGCATATCTTTGGAAAACGAAAACGCGGTCGCGAGGTGCGTGCGCCCGCGAGACGGCAATATTATGGGGATCGTGTCCACAAACCCGGCAATCGTGGGCAATGCCGGAAACATTGCCGCTGACGCGGCCAGCGTAGTGGTGGGCATGCTGGGCCAGGTGCCGGCGTTCGTTTCCAACGAAAACGGGGACATTCGGCCCGGGGATTCTTTGACCAGCGCGTCCATTCCAGGCTATGCCATGAAAGCGGATTCCGGAGACCCTACGGTTGGGGTTGCCCTGGAGCGCTTGGACGCGGATACCGGAACCGTGCGGGTCTTGATTTCCCGCCGCAACAAGTCGTTGACTGTCGCGGAAGTGGAGAGCGCGGTGGTGGAAAGAATAGCGGCCATGGAAATAGAAGATGAAGTGGCCTTATTGGTATCATCCGCTGTTACCGGCTATGACTTTGATCCGGTTGTTTCCGGCATCATCGGAGGCGAGCTGGCGGCCCTGGAATCCTCCTTTGGATTGACGCTTAACCAAAAAGTCGCGGAATTGACCAATTTGATAAACGCCAATAAATTATCCTTTATAAAAGAAGAAGCCGGGAAAGTCGGGATTAACGTTGATTTGACCGTGGCTGGAGAGCTGGAAGCGGGCGGTGGCATCGCCGTGTCATTGCGAGGAGGCGTACTCGCCGACGCGGCAATCTCGTCATCAACCCCGCCCGCGTTCCGCGTCGCCACCGACGGAACCGTATTTGCCCACAACGACTACCTGTTGGCAAACGCGACATCAACCCCGATTTCGGTGCGGGAAACGCTTGCGCTCCTTACCGCGGACGAAATGACCAAAACCGAGCTTACGGTGCGCCAGAACTTATTTGTGGGAGGCTCTTTTGAGGTGCAGGGGACTGTGGCAGGAGCCTCAACGTCGGCAACGGGACGGCCGGTATTCAAGATAGCCGCCGATGGAACCATCAGCGTGCGCGATGATCTGACGCTCTCGGGGTACGCGGCCTGGAATGACATTCAAGGAATCGTGTCCCTATTCGCGTACGACACCGCGTCTGATTTTGACTCAGGAGCCTGGACCGCGGGCGCGCGGTCGGCTTCCTGGCACAATGAGCCCATTGACGCAACCGCGCCCGCGTGCGATATCAGCCTAAACGACCGGTGCGGCCAGAGGGCGTTTCCCGGCCAGGCCATTATCGCGGCCACTCCGGATACCGTGTACCTCTTTAATGCCCGGGACGGCAGTTTGTGGAAAAAGATGTCATTGCGAGCCGAAGGCGAAGCAATCCCGTCCTCTGGCGCCATCACCGCCGTCTATGCCGCGGACGGAGCTTTGTACATTGCGCAGAGCGGCGCCGTATCCATTATTGATTTTAAGGAAGACCGCACTGTGTCATTGCGAGGAGCCGTACCCGGCGACGCGGCAATCCCGTCCCTCATCAATTCTAACGTAATTTCTGGCATCCACAGCCAGCGCATAAACGGCCAAACCTATGTGGCCATAGCCGGGGACGCGGGCATTGATTTGATTAACCTGGCGGATGAAACAGCCTCCCATTACGCGTTCGCCGCGTCGGACGTCCGCTTGACCGTTGCCGGGGACTTGTACGCAACCGCCAGCAGTACCGTATCCCTATTCACAAGAGCCTACCGCCAAGATGCGCTTGCGCCGAGCGCGACATACACAGCCTCCAGCACGCTCCAGGGCTTGCACATAACCCAAGACGGCGCCACGGCCTATACCGCGTCCGGCTCCGCCATCCTGTCATTGCGAAGGAGCGAAGCGACTGAAGCAATCCCGTCCTCATCGCCGGGTGGCGCGGGATTGCTTCCCCCGCTGTTGCGGGATCGCAATGACATTGCTGTCGGCGCTCCCATCACCGCCTTCCATATGGATGAGGAAGCCCAGGTCATCTACGTTGCAACCGAAGCAGGCGTCAAAGCCCTGGCAATCGGGGACGGCGGCGTTCTCGCGGAGTATGCGTCCGGCGAAGACTCAACCGGAGCTCCTTGGAACCTCTCCGGCGCAACGCAGGTTGCTTCGCTCACAAGCTTTGGCCCCGGCCGCGAGGGAGAGCTTTTGTCCGACACCCTGGTTATCGCGACTCCCCACGGGCTGCTTGCCCGATCAGCCGATGTTTCAGTGCGCTCCTCGCTCGCCTCCGGCTTGTCCGGTTCGGGCGCATTCAAACAATCCGGCCGCCTGCGGATAACGGACGAAGCCCTGTTTTCGGGCCGGCTCGCGGTGACGGACGGAGAGCGGCTGCCGCTCTTTGCCATAGACGAGGCTACGGGCAATACCATTGTGCGGGAGGATATTGCGTTCAGTTCAGACGCGCGGATGCAGAGCGTGCCCGGCGCGGCGGCTGTGTTTGTGTACGACACTGCTTTGGATTCGGACGGAGGAGAGTGGCGCAAAGGGTTCCCGCAAAAGACCGTGCTGGCGGCAACGGGCAACAAGGTCAGCATCTATGATAGCCGCGCCAAGGAGCTCTGGGGAACCTATGAATCATCCGGCATTGCCTCCATTGCCGGCCTGGCGGCCAAAGACGGCGTTCTGGCAATCTACGGGAATGAGGGCTTGGCCAAGGTTTCCTTGGCGAGCGGAGACGAGAGCGCGGCGCAAAGCGTTGAGGCCGCCATTGCCGCTATTGCGTTTGACAGGGATGGAGCCTTGTACTATGCCACCAGGGACGCGGTATACCGCGCGGAGGGCGGCCAAAGCGTCTTAACTGCGGAGTCCGCCATCACCGGCATTGCGCTCATCAAAAACAAGGCGTACATCGCGCATGAGCAAGGCATCGCCACAGTTGATCTTATAACCGGCGCAACAGAAGACATTGGCGCCTTCGCGGGCGTCACATCAATTTCAACAGCCGCTCGCGACACATTGCTTATTGCCTACGGAGACGAGGTTGCGGAAATCACGGAACAGGGCGGCATCATCAACCAATGGACAAATGAGCAAGGCAGGCAAGACCGGCAGGGCCTGCCATACCTCGCCAGTTCAATAGCAGGCGCGTCAGCTTCCGATGGAGCCTACGCCATCGCCCTGCAAACGCCAGCCGGAGATTCATTCGTGTGGATGGAGACCGCCGGCTTCTCCCTGCGCGACGAGCTCAACGCGCCCAAAACCGTGTTCACGGTGGTTGACCGCATCCAGACCCCGCGGATTGCGAGCGTGTCATCCCTCTCATTCACCGCCAGCTCAACCATCTCATTCTACGCCGGAGCGACCTCAACCCCGGCCCTGGTGATTAAAGACAATCGGAACATAGAGATATCAGGGGACGTAACAATATCGGGCAGCGCCCGCATGGGAACGACCACGGTCTCGGAACTGCGCGTAGAGGGCGGGTACCTTAAGCTGGATACGGTTGATGCAACCCCGCCCGCGGAAGACTGCAGCGAGCCGTCCGAACACGGCAGAACCGTATTTGCGGGGCTGTCCGAGCGCTTATACGTGTGCGCCTCATCAGGCTGGCGCGCGTTTGAGCCCGCGGACGCGGCACCCGCCGCGTCATCAGATACGGCCACCTCCACTGCGGAAACGCTGTAGCGGTTGACAGATAGCGCAAAGCTATATATCATATATACAGTATCAGAAACTTTTATGCACTCATATGATCAGCCAAGTTGTTTTTAGGATTGATAAAAAACTCAAAGAGCGCGCCATGAAGCGCGCCCGCGCCGCCGGGGTGCCGTTTTCATCGGTGCTTAAGCTCGCGACCGAGTCGTACGCCGACGGTCAGCTTGACGTGGGCGTGGCCGCGCCAGAGCGATTCAACGCCAAGACTCGCAGGGAGATTGAGGAGGCGCTGGAGGATATTAAGCATGGCCGCAATCTGTCTCCTGCGTTTGACAACACTGCTGATATGGACGCGTATCTCGATTCGCTCACATGAGACGGTGGTTTCTTCATAAAAAATTTGAGAAGCGATACGCAAAATTGCCGCAGGAAGTCAAAGCTCGATTTAAAGAGCGGAGAGATTTATTTCTTGAGAATCCGTTTGACCCGCGGCTCAACAATCATTCCGTGGATAGAGCGTATCCCGGCTGTCGCAGCATCAATGTGACTGGCGACTACCGTGCCATATTCAGCGAATTTGTCGGCGGGGTTATGTTTGTTAATGTTGGCACGCATGCGGAGTTGTATGGATAATATGCAAAACAGATCGGCGGGGAGTAGCCATGGCTTTGACCCGCGCCGAAATATGGTATATACTAATTACCGTTGCCAGTAAGCATCATGCATATGCAAAAGTACATCAACATCGCGTTTATCTTTGCGCTCGTGGCGCTCGGGTTCTACATCGTTCGGCTGCAGGTGTTCAACGAGATGCAATCCGTCCAGCTGGAGCTCAACAACCAGGCCCAGCGTATCCAGAGCCTGCGCACCAATGCGCAGACCATTGCGGATTTTTTGAACCAGCAGGCGCAGGCCTCGGCGCAAAGCCAGCAGTAGCCGCCGCGCCCGCCACCCATTAATCATACCCCTATGAACAAACTGAACCTTGTCTATGTGGCCATACTCGCGGCCCTGGCCATATTCGCCATCCGCCTCCAGCTCATCGGCCAGATGAAGGCCGTGGACCAGGCCCTCACGAACCAATCGCAGGCCGTCTCGGCCCTGCGCGAGGACATCAACACCATTGCTTCGTTCCTGAACGAGCGCACCAGCGTGCGCGTACAGACGAGCCAGGACCGCCTGGAGCTTGAATCAGACAATGCGGGCAAGCAGTAACCAAGGAATGCATATGCAAAAATACTTCAACATCATCTATACGGCCCTGCTCATCGGGCTTTTGGTATTTGTCATCAAAGTCCAGCTGTTCGGGGAGGTGGGCAGCGTCAAGGAATCGCTCTCCGCCCAGTCCGAAACCATGGACCAGCTGCAGGGCGACATTACGGCAATCGTGGACGGCATCAACGCGCAGATACAGGCCGGCCGAGAGCAACAGCCTGCCGCGCCTGCCGGGGAGGCGGAAGAGTAGGTTTTTTTCCGCCGCTTGGAATGAATACCTCGGCAAGGAATAGGTATATGGAGGAACAAGACATAAAGCACAACGAAATTCTCAAAGCTGTCGGCGATTTGTCCGGCAAGTTTGACGGGTTATCGGAAAAAACCGATGAAATTCTGGAGGCAATCGGCCATTTTTCCGATAAGACGGAAGAGCGCTTTGAGGGAATAGACAGGCGCTTTGAGGGAATAGACAGGCGCTTTGAGGGAATAGACAGGCGCTTTGAGGGTGTTGAAAGGCGATTGGATGACATAGAGAGCAACATGGTTACCAAATCGTACCTGGACGAGAAGCTTTCGGATTTGAGAGGCGATTTGGTGGTGCTGACGCGCAAGGAGGACGCAAAGCTCGCGCGGTTAGTAAACATCCTTGAGACGCGCCAGGTCATCAGTCCGGAAGATGCGGGCCAGGTGCTCGCCTTGGAGCCGTTCCCGCACACTCGGTAACGGCGTGGAGCATGAGGGAGGTTATCAGCGAACTGCGCAGCTTGGTGGAATAGTGTCATCGCGAGCGAGCTACTGCGAGCGTGGCGATCCAGTGTCACCTTGACGGGATTGCTTCGTGGGCATGCGCCCCCTCGCAATGACATACTCTTTTGTGGTATAATCAACGCATGCGTTTGTCAAAAAAGAAACTGTTTTTTCCGGTTTTGGCGCTGGCCGCGGCGTTCGGCATCCTCGCGTCAGCCGGCCCTGCCCGCGCGCAGGAGCTCGGCTTTGTGGCGGGAACGCTCGCGTACATCGCCTCAATCATCATAGAGCTCGCGGGCAAGCTCCTCATCGTGTTCATTGAGCTCTTGCTCGTGATCGTCAAGTACAACGACTTCATCAATGCCCCGGCCGTGGTACGGGGCTGGATTCTGATACGCGATTTCACGAACATGGCGTTTCTGGTGATCTTCATCGCCATTGCGTATGCCACCATTTTGGGGGTTGAGAAGTACGAGTGGAAGCGGCTCTTGCCCAAGCTTTTGATGGTGGCGGTTGCGGTGAACTTTTCCAAGACCCTCTGCGGGGTCGTCATAGACGCGGCGCAGGTGGTGATGATCACATTCGTGAACGGGTTCAAAGACGTGGCAGCCGGCAATTTGGTGAACGGCCTCGGGCTCTCAAAGATGCTCGAGTTGCGCGAGCTCGGGACTGATGAGAACGTCACGGACCAGGCAGTCGCGGTTGCGTCCATCCTCGCGGTGGTGCTTTTGGTGATCGCGATGACAGTGGTCGGCGTGATTGTGCTCATGTTTTTGGTGCGCATCATGTACCTCTGGATCCTCATCATCCTCGCGCCGCTCGCGTTTCTGATGGCCGCAACGCCCGGGGGAGAGCGCCTGTTCCAGGAGTGGTGGGACAAGCTCATTCGGTACGCGTTCGTGGGGCCCATCATGGCGTTCTGGCTCTGGCTCTCGTTTTCCGTGATGGCAGGGGTTGCCCCGGGTTCCAACCTAGCCCAGAGTAGCAACTTTGATTTTTCAGACGGATTAGAGACTGGCTTGTTTGAGGTCCAGGGCAACACCGCGGCAGCCATTTCCGGCATTTCCAGCTCGGATCAGCTTTTGTCGTACGGCCTGTCCATTGCGTTGCTCTTGTATTCTTTGATGGCGGCGCGCGGCATGGCCATCAAGGGCTCGGGCCTCGCGGGCGACGCGTTGGGCAAGATTCGCTCCGGCGGGGTGAAGCTCGGGAAACTGGCTGCGCTCGGGGTGGCGGGCGGGGGCGTGGGGAGCGCAATTGGGGCGATTGGCGGATACAAGGCGCGGAAAGCGGCATGGGCTGGCGCCAAGTACTTGGATCAGAAGATATATGCCGCAACAGGCAAGACGTTAAATGTTAAACGGGCAGTTGGGCAGTGGAAAGAGAAGTTTCAGGAAACCAAGCGCAAGGATGAAATCCAGGGCGCGTCACTTGCGTACCAGCTCATGGCCCAGGGCGGCGTTGGCGGGCTCACTTGGGGCGCGCTCGGCGCGCCCAGGGATGCGGCAGAGTGGTACGCGCACGGACCGTTCGGCATTGGCAAGGATAAGGGTTTGATACGCGCCTGGCGGACCATCACCGGAGGGCCGAAGCGGGCCGCAGAACTCAAGGAGCAGGTGGATAAGCAGGAAAAGAAGCAGCAGCAGAAGCTTGCGGAAGTAAAGTTTTTCCGAGAAGCGCTTGGAAAAAACGACTTTTTTGAGGAGGGCAGGGAAGAGTTTATCAAGCAGCACTCCGAAGAAGAGGAAAAGAAAATATTGGAGCGGTTTGAGCACGCAAACGCTGAAACGGATGCAAAAAAGCGGAACCAGATGCTCTCGGACCAGGTGGTTAAAGAGCACGGGGAAACATTGACATTCGCCAATGAGTGGAAAAAGAAAATCGGAGACCAGTTGGAACGGGACGAGGTGAACCTCACCCCACAGGAGCTTCGGGATCGGAACAAAGTGTCGCAGGCGGAACAAAAAGAGGAATTCATTAAGGAATGGGCAAAACGCAAAGCCAAGGGCGACCTATTATCCAAAGCAGATTCAGCCATTAAGAGAGATGCTGCCACAGACCAAGGCAAAGCAGAACAGGAAACCATTGTGAATGAGTTGAACACCCTGGGTCAGGCCCGGATGCGCAGCCAGATTGCGATTACCGCCGAAGAAGTGGCCCGATTGGGCAAGGACGGGCTTACCAACGCAGAAGTTGAAATCCGGAGCAAGCAGATTGGAGAGCTGAACAAGACCATCAAGAAGCTCACCCAGGAAATTGACCAGACGAGGAGCTTGGGTCTTGATACCACCAACCTTTCTACGCAACTCTCTCAAGCGCATCAGCGGCGCGCAGCCATTGGTGTGCAGGATGAGCAGGGGACGTGGCATGTGAACACTGACGTAAGCGTTATCGCAGAAGAGGAGCAGAAGAACAAAGAAGCAATCAAAAAAGCACAAGACGAGGGAGACACAGAGGGCGTGAAAAAGCTTGAGGAGCAGTTTAAGAAGGACAAGGAGTCGCGCGCAGAGGCGCTTGAGAAATCAGAGCAAAACCTTGAGCAGCTTAAGATTAAGCAGCAGGCTCCGAACTGGGACGCGGACAAGCGCAAGGAGGTGGAGGCCCAGGTAGCCACGCTTGAAGCCGAGGCCGCTTCAATTGGGAAGCAGGCAGAGAAAACCGAGGCCCAGCGCAGGAAGTTTGAGGCGCCGCGCGGGTTTTACGCGGGCCGGGCCCGCAGGCTCCTGGAGGATGAGGAAATGCGCAAAATCACGAGCGAGGAATCTTCGGAGTTGATTGCGGACTTCAGGACCGCCTTGCACGAGGGCGACAAGATAAAGGCAGCTGCGCTCATCAAAAAGCTCGCCAAAGACGCGAACGACAATGAGATATTCAATGCGTTCGGGTTCCAGAGCAATGCCCAGGGCATGCACGACTTTTTCAATGCCGTGGTGGCAGGCGACAAGAACGTGCACATGGCAGACGACACGCTGTACACGGGGCCGAGCCTTAACATGGACAAGCAGACCGCGTACGCTCTTGAGAACGACGTTGCGTACATCAACGAAGGCGTGAACCACTGGAACACGGCCCGCATGATGGAGGTCAAGAACGGGCGCTACGAGCAGCTTTCCAACGAGGACCACGTGAAAGCCTCACTCGCGGAAATGCTCAAAAAAGACCCGACAGACGTTATCCGCAACTACAACCGTTTGGCGTACGGGGGCGAGGTCCCGCGTCCGGACGGCTCGGGACGCGACTTTAAAATGGATGCTCTCGGGGTCGCGATTATCAAAGCGTTCGCCAAGGAGTACAAGTTCCGCTACGGCCGGAGCGAGTTTAACAAGAACGCGGTCATGAACATCGGCAAGGAGCTGGACACGCTGGCCGGGTACGGCGTTGATCCTGAATACATCACCCTTACCCGCGACAAGTATGCCTCATTTGAGCGGGCCGGCGGATTCAGCGCCGGCGAGATTGCGGAAGAGGTATTCCGGCTCCTTCGGCAGTCTAATGCCGTGTAACGCGCTATGGTTGATCTAACGAACAAGGAAATTTTTGAAGCAATCAAGGCCCAGGGCCAACTGGCGCTTACCACGGACCAGGTGGAGGAAGCGTTCGCGTTCGTGCGCAACATTGAGAAGCTCATGGCCGCTCCCGAGAACCAGGGCCTTGCCGAAGATCCGGACATGGTGGAGGAGTACTTGCGGCTCGCGGACCGCTTGAGCTTTGTGGCGCTGCCCTCGCTCCGCGATGACGAGGCAGTGGGCCTGTTCCTCAAAGACGCGCTCACCGGCCTGCGCGAGACGTCCGTTGACATCGTGGCAAAGGTGCGCGCGCACCTCTTGACTATTTCAGCGTTTGAGTCGCGGGATATACTCCGCAAGCGGTTGCGCGAAGCGCTCGCCGCGAACGGGCAGCGCCTGGGCACGGACGAGATTGTGGTGGGTTCTGCCAAAGAGGGGGCGACCTTAGGCGGCTGGATACGAAAGTACGACAAGCAGTTCGGGACCGGCGAGGTTGACGTGGTCAAGCGCAGCCAGTTTCTGGTTACGGACAAGGATATCCAAAAACTGTCGGAACTGGAAAAATTTATGGTGCGCAGGCTCTTTGAGCTGTATGAATACCTCAAACTCTCTTCCCAGACTCCAGAGGGCATGGAGGACCCTGTGCTGTTTGAAATTAATGGCCAGAAAAAGGTGCTTAGCGCGGGAGAGTGGGAAGAGGTGAAGTTGCCCGAGCACATTGAGAAGATTGTAAGTGAGTCTGTGAAGTTTTTTGAAACAGGCACTGCTCTGGCGGGCGGTATCAACATGGCGGAGATTGGACGTTCAAGCCGCGAGCAGTTTATTGAAACTGGCGGGGACGCGGCCAAGCTTGCCACACAGCTTGAAGCATCGTTTGCGAGCGAGCACGCCGAAGAGGGGCTTGCCGTGCTTCTGCTCCTCGCCCAGCTCCGCAAGCTGGATGACCTCATAGAGGACGCGCGTTTCGCAAAGCTCGTTACGGATGACTTGAAAAAGGGAGGGCATGATGATATGCTTTCTGGCATGGTTGCGAGCCCCACTGCCCCGCAGTACCTCTCAAGGCTTTTGAAAGTTATCATGGAGGACCGGCTCGGGCTCTCGCACCAGGATGCCATTGCGTTCGGGAGCCGCTTGACCCGCATTCTCGCCTTGGAGGGGGAAAAGTACCAGTCAATCATTAAAAACGGTAAGTGGAATTTATAATGTCATTGCGAGGCCGCAGGCCGAAGCAATCCCGTGAGCAACGCTCGGAGCGGGATTGACGGGATTGCTTCGGCGCGAGTACGCGCCTCGCAATGACAACGAACACGTATGAACTACACCCAGCAGGACCATTGTTTTCTCACCAGCGAATCAGTCACCGAGGGGCACCCGGACAAGATGGCGGACCAGATTTCGGACGCGGTTTTGGATGAGGCCTTGCGCCAGGACGAAGAGAGCCGCGTCGCGGTTGAGACCCTCCTCACGAACGGGCTCGTGTTTGTGGCCGGCGAAGTGCGCACTCGCGGGTACATTGACGTGCCGAGCATTGTCCGGAGCGCCATCAAACGCATCGGGTATTCAAACTCCAGCAT
>CAYIMZ010000006.1:14547-19433 GCA_964364695.1 uncultured Gammaproteobacteria bacterium
TGCCGAGCATTGTCCGGAGCGCCATCAAACGCATCGGGTATTCAAACTCCAGCATAGGGTTTGACTGGGAAACGTGCGGCGTTTCCGTGGCAATCCAGGAGCAGTCAGCGGACATTGCCCGCGGGGTTGATTCCCCCTCCTCGGCGAGGAGGGGGCGAGGGGGTGGTCGGTCAAAGAAAGAAGATTTGACCAAGCTTGGCGCAGGGGACCAGGGATTGATGTACGGGTATGCGACCACCGAGACGCGCGAAATGATGCCTTTGCCCATCACGCTCGCGCACAAACTAACGAGGCGGCTTGCCCAGGTCCGCAAGAGCGGGGTTTTGAAGTATCTGCGGCCGGACGGCAAGGCCCAGGTGACCCTGGAATACCGGAACGGCCGCGCCGTGCATCTCAAGAACGCGGTGGTATCGTGCCAGCACAACCCGGACGTTTCGCACGCAAGGATTGAGCGCGATGTCATCAATAAGGTGCTGAAGCCAATCCTGCCCAAGAGATTGTTTGATAAAAAGACAAAGATTTACGTGAACGCGACCGGCAGGTTTGTTTCCGGAGGCCCGCAGGCTGATACTGGTTTGACTGGCCGCAAGATTATTGTGGATACGTACGGCGGAGTCGGTTCGCACGGGGGCGGGTGCTTTTCCGGCAAAGATCCGTCCAAAGTTGACCGGTCCGGATCGTACGCGGCGCGCTGGGTGGCCGTGAATCTGGTGGCCGCCGGGCTCGCAAGCCAGGTTGAGGTCCAGGTCGCGTACGTGATCGGCGTGTCTGAACCATTGTCCATTAACGTCAACTCCTACGGAACCGGCGTGGTTTCTGACGATAAGCTGGCCGCGGCAGTTCAGAAAGTTTTTGATCTGCGGCCGGGCATGATCATCAAGCATTTGGATTTGCGGCGGCCCATCTACGGGCCAACCGCCTCGTACGGACACTTCGGGAGGCTGGATCTGGATTTGCCCTGGGAGCGGCCGAACCGCGCTCGGGAGTTGAAGAGGGTTGTATAGTGTCATTGCGAGCCGTTCCCCGCGCTACGCTCGGGATAAACTCCGGCGGCGCGGCAATCCCGCGCCACAGCGCGTCTATAACGGGATTGCTTCGTCACTCGCCGGGTACGGCTCGTTCCTCGCAATGACATGAATAATAGTGTCATTGCGAGGGGGCAAAGCCCCCGAAGCAATCCCGTCATTATATGCAATACGAATACGCGGTATATATGATGACCAACGAACGGAATACGGTCATCTATACCGGAGTCACCAACGACCTGCAAAGACGGATTCATGAGCACCAATTGAAAATCACAAAAGGTTTTACGAAAAAGTATAATGTGCATAAGCTGGTATACGTTGAATACTTTGATGACGTGAATCAAGCAATAGCTCGGGAAAAGAACATCAAGGCCGGGTCAAGAAAGAAAAAAGAAGAATTAATAACAGCTTTTAACCCTGAATGGAGAGATTTAAGCGAGGAGTGACGGGATTGCTTCACCCGGCATGCGCCGGGTTCGCAATGACTTCAATAACCCTGTCATTGCGAGGCGCGTACCCGCGCCGAAGCAATCCCGTCACGAACCCATGGAGCGTCAATCACGGGATTGCTTCGGGGCTAAAGCCCCTCGCAATGACATATGCGATACGACATTGCCAACATCAAGCTTGCCGAGGAAGGCAGGCGGAAAATCACATGGGCGGCGCGGGAGATGGGCGTGCTTGAGAAGATTGAGGAGCGGTTCAAGCGCGCGAAGCCCTTCAAAGGTGTCAGAATTGCGGCATGTTTGCACGTGTCCACGGAAACCGCCCGATTGATGCAGGTGCTAAAAAACGGCGGCGCTTCCGTTGTTTTGTGCGCGTCCAATCCTCTATCAACCAAGGACGACGTGTCAGCGTCACTCGTCAAGCATGACAAGATTCCGGTGTTCGCGCGGACCGGCGCAACTCGTTCCCGGTTCTACCAGCACCTCAAAGGCGCCGTAGCCGCAAAACCGCACATCACCATGGATGACGGGGCTGATCTGCTCACGCTTCTGCACACGGACTACGAACGTCACATTCCGAACATGTACGGGTCAACCGAGGAGACTACCACGGGCATCATCCGCTTGCGCGCCATGTCCGCGGCCGGAAAGCTGAAGCTCCCGGTGATCGCGGTGAATGACGCGCTCACCAAGCACTTGTTTGACAACCGGTACGGAACCGGGCAGTCCACGCTTGACGGCGTGATCCGCGCAACCAACGTGCTCATCGCGGGCAAGACCCTCGTGGTTGCGGGGTACGGCTGGTGCGGCAAGGGCGTGGCAAGCCGGGCACGCGGCCTCGGCGCCCATGTGGTTGTTACTGAAATTGATCCTGTGCGCGCCCTGGAAGCGGTGATGGACGGTTTTGCGGTTTTACCCATGCTCGCTGTCGCCCCAAAAGCGGACATTATCATTACCGTCACCGGAAACCGCGACGTGGTGAGCCGCGACGTCATCAAGAGGCTGAAAGGCGGGTGCATTATCGCGAACTCCGGGCACTTTGACGTTGAGATTGATGTTGTTTCGTTGAAGAAGCTGGCCAAGAAGTCGTTTGCCTCGCGTGAGCATGTGCAATCATACGAGCTGCCCGGCGGCCGCGTCATCAACCTTCTCACGGACGGCCGCTTGGTGAACCTTGCCGCGGCCGAAGGCCACCCCTCATCAGTCATGGACACAAGTTTTGCGGGCCAGGCTTTGTCCGCTGAGTATCTCGTCAAAAACCGCGGCGTCATGTCTGCGGGCGTGCATAGGCTGCCCGAAGCCATTGACAGCCACATCGCCAAACTTAAGATTGCGTCGCTTGGGGTGAGGCATGATGCGCTCTCCCTGCGCCAGGCGCAGTATCTCACATCCTGGAACGAGGGAACATAGCGCCTTGTCATTGCGAGGCCTTGTACACAAGGCCGAAGCAATCCCGTCAATCACGAGATTGCTTCGGGGGCTTCGCCCTCTCGCAATGACACTGTGGGTTTTTTTGTTTGGAGAAATTTTGCTGTTTGTGGTATAATCCACGCATGCCAATTACGCAATACACAGGCAAAACGCTGCTGCAAGAGGATACTATCGGCCGCATCCGCAAAGAGGCGGCGAGTCTGCTCGCGAACAAGGACGTTGCGGGCGCATACAGCGCGAGCCAGCACATAAAACAAGAGCTTTCCGCCTTGCCGAAAGAGGAGGTTGCGCCTGTGCTCTCCGGGTTCCGCGCCATTACGAGCAACCTGAAAGCGCTCGCCTTGCCCGTGCTCTCCGAGGAGGATGTGGAGGGCCTGCTCGGGAATAATCTTGAATTTTTGGACACCAGTTCCGAGAGCCTCTTGGTTTCAGGGCTTGCTGCCTGGCTCGCTTCCCAGCCGGATGAAGCGCTTCCCGAGCTCAAGGAGAAGTTGCGCTCAAAGATTGACCAGGACTCCCCGTTTGCGTCTAAACTCTCGGCCATGCTTGCGCCGGAGGAGGCTACCCCGGTGAGCGTTCCCTTGCAATTCGCGCCCAAGGACGACGGGGTGCTCGCGCCGAGCGAGCAAGAAGAGCTGTCCGCATCAGCCCAAAAGGCGAGCGCTGTGTCTCCGGGTCCGTCCCCTGATGCTGATAGTGATTCCATTGCCAGGAGCCTGTACAGCTTTGCGGGTCTAAAGGGGAGCGAGGAAGCGTTTGTGCGGCGTGCTCGCGCTCTTGCCACATCAAGGCTCCGCGACGTGCGGACCCAGGCCGGGTTCGCGGATTATGCAGGGCGGCCGTTTGCGGCAGGAGGCTTGGGCCTTTCCGGAGACGCGCTTGAGCAAGCGGAACGCATGATGGAACAAGCATACAACCGCAGCCACGGCTTCAAACAGCCTGTCATTGCGAGCCCCGAAGGGGCGAAGCAATCCCGTGATGAAAGAAACGTCCGGGAAGAGAGCGACGGGATTGCCGCGTCGTCCGCCCAGGAAGGGCGGACTCCTCGCAATGACAAAGAAAAGCCGCTTGCCCGCGAACGCCCCCGGCCGCCTTTGCCCGCAGCCGCTCCCGTTCCCGCAGCAGCCCCTGTGCGCGGTCCGTCTCCCACAACCAAGCCCCGGCTGGACGATGTTGTCTTGCCCATGCGTCCGCACCCGGCAAGCCTCGGCCCGCGCGCCATGGGCCTTTCGGACGAGCTCGCGACCATCACGCTTGCCGACTTCCGCGCCCTGGGGGACGCGGGCGCTGCCCGGCAGATCATCCTCGGCAAAATCACGACCCTTGGGGGGGAGTCCATAGCGCAGAAAGTCGCGGGCATGCGCTCCTTGCGGGCGAGCCCTTTGTTCGTTTCCTATGTCGCAATAGGCGACAGCGCGCTCCGGGGCGGCAAAAAGCTTGCTGAAGCGCTTGCTGACCCATCAATCAACCCGGAAAAGATGACCGAAGACGAGTTTTTCACCGTCGCGGATGTAGCCAGTAAACTGAAATAACGTGCCGCAGTTTGTTGTGCCCCAATTCATAGACGTGGAGGATAAGATCATCGGGCCCATCACCACCCGCCAGTTCGCGATCGGCGTTATTGCCATGCTCCTCGTGTTTGCCGCGTACAAGCTCGCGGACACCGCGCTCTTCATCATTCAAGCAGTGCTCATCCTTGGCTTATACGCGCTCATCGCGTTCATCAAGATCAACGGCCAGCCGTTCTACCAATTTGCGCTCTCCATTGTGCGCTCCGTGGTGCGCTCGCAGCTCCGGGTG
Organism: uncultured Gammaproteobacteria bacterium; assembly: GCA_964364695.1. Taxonomy (GTDB): domain Bacteria; phylum Patescibacteriota; class Patescibacteriia; order UBA2169; family UBA2169; genus CG10-46-32. The sequence goes on from CAYIMZ010000006.1 coordinate 19,253, forward strand.
TGGTCCAAGCAGGTGATCATCCCTCAAGCAGCATACAAACAGCCCGGCCGAGAGGAGGAGGCGATGCCCCAAGCGCCCAAAACGCGGCCGCGCTCCCAAGCGTTGTCCGAATTAACGCTCCTCGTAGATACCGGCGGCAGGTATCGGCCCGAAGAAATTTTAGCGCGCCTCGCAGAGAGCC